>CAZJBZ010000315.1:0-5588 GCA_964543975.1 uncultured Spirochaetales bacterium | reverse complement strand
GCTGAGCAAACCCTGATCTGCGCGTTCCCCGTCAACAATGAGAAACATGACACAAAGGAGAGGAACGGCGCGCTCAATTTGGCTCTCGGCCTATCGATAGTAGAACGTTTGTCGGAATCACCGCCCCCTTTCACCGTTATTATTTTATTCCTCGGGGCCGAGTTTGGTGAGGAAAGTGTTTATCCTCTCGGAACACATCAATTTTTAAGTAATTTCTATTCACCTGAACCGTCCGCCGTTCTCTACTTCAACCTGAAGACAGTCCCGCGGCGAATAGTCATTCGCTGCGGGACCAACGGTATTGTGACCCCCTCTTGGCTTATTAATCTCTGTTCCGAAGCTTTGCAGGTCGCCGACCTGCAGTTTCATATTTTAGGTATTGAAAACCAAATTTTCCGATTGAGAAGTCTCGATTCTCCTCTCGCTATCGGACCCTATCTTTCTCAGGAGATACCCGCGCTTCTTTTTGAAGGGGAATACGAGACTGATGAAGAATTGTTTTCTCTTTCCTGGGTTTTAAAATTTTCCTCATTTATGGACGCTTTTATTAATAAAAGCGTCTCCGGATATCCCGATATGTGGGACAAACATTATCTGTTTTTTCAATTTAAATCTCGTTTTTTCATTATTGAAGAGACTGCCTATTTGTTGATTTTTTTAAGTTTTTTCGGTTTTATGCTTCTCTTCTCGCTTCTTTTCCGAAGAAGGATTCGTCGGTACAGGAAAATCATCTTTTCCCATTTATGGACGCTTTTTATCCTCTATTTCTTTATATTCGGTTTTCTTTTTGCTTCAACGCTCTTTGTCGAAGCACTATCGATGGCAAGGGGGTTTCCTGCATTATGGCGAACGGTACCGACGACGTTTTTTTTGGTGAAGATAAGTATTTCTCTTTTATTGTTTTTTGCCCTCTATTGGATACTGCGGCAAATTCCTTTTCCCCGGGAAAAAAGTTACTATTCAGCCGCCGCTATGTATCTCATGATAGTGACGACAATCATTGTAACCGTATTCGATATCTCTTTTTCATACTATTTTATTTGGGCCCTGTTATGGGTATTCTTTTTTACATTGTTCCATAACAGATTTCTGAAACTTACTGCGATTATTATTGCCCCCTTTTGGCTGATAAAAGCGCTAACCGATATCTTTTTACTCCCCTCCTTATCCATTGTTCAATTCCTCCTTTTCTCCCGGATCTACGGTAATATGATGATTGCGATTATGCTTCTTCCGTTTATTTTAATGATTATCCGGTTGGAATTTTTCTCCGCGCATCATGAGGGCAGACGGGAAAAGCGGTTTATCACCTCCATCACCGTTTTCCTTTTTGTTATGACGGCGGGACTCTCTGTTTATCTTTTCACCTTCACTCCATACAGTTCCGATAGCCCCCAACCGGTTGTGGTCAGCGAAACAATTGAACAAGACGCGGGACAACGATTATTGACCGTTGAGAGCCCCGCCCCTCTCACGGGAGTAAGGATTGAATCACCCGATTATAATGAAGTAAGTGTGCGGAACGTCAGGGAATTTTCCGTGGAGTCTGAAATCATTCCCAATCTGGTTTCAGTCCGGACATCGATGCAAAAGTTTCTCGGCAGAAGACGTATAACGGTTACCATACACAGTGAAGGGTCCCCCGCGGAAATCGATGTTCGTTTACTCGCCGACGATCAAATTATGCTTTTTGATTCTACTTGTCCTTTCTCTCTCAGCCCGCGGGAAAACGAAGCTGAAATTTTTATCGGCAAAAACCCGCCTAATCCCTTAACTTTCCAATTCACGGTAGCGGAAGATTTTCCGGTGGATATTAAACTGGACGTTATCTACACCGAACTGCCGCATTCGTTGGAGGTGGTGGGGGACAACCTCCGTGTTGAGAAAAAGTTAACGGTGACTAAGTACATCACCGAGGCCGAGGATGTTTCTATTTGACAGCCTGCACCCATTTGATTAGGATAAAGGAATGAAACGATACATACTTTCTCTGCTTCTGATTGTTGGAACGATGACAGAGGCTTGTGCGCAGGTAGTGGATAATCAATTAGGGCAGAGGTTACAATCTATCTTTCCTGAGATTTCGAACGGATATATCGACCTGAATGGTAATGGGGAGAAGGACCGGACTATTGAGCTGGATGAGAATGTACCTGATTCGAAAGTAAAAGATAACATTATCCAGGTCCAAGAAATTCTCGATTTTCTCGTAGCTAATTATAGGTTCATACCGCTGCAAAAGCTTGTCGAGGTCCAAGAAAGTTTGAAAAATGCTTCCGGGACGATTCCTGAAATAATCGGCCTTACCTACAGAGATCGTATTGAAGAAGTTATTGCGAGAAAACGGGAGTTAGGAGAAACCGGCATCTATCTGACACCTTCCGCCCGCGAAGACGCGCTGGCTACGACACGGAGCCTAATCGCTACGATGGTCCACGCGTATAAAAAAGAGGGGAAGAGCTTCGAATCTCAGTTCATTGAAGCAAGAGATGAATTGTTTTCTATGATAGAAAAAGGCTATCCTTTCCCTGAAAATCTTAATAATGAGGACGCGACTGTCTTGGAAAACAGTATGATCAATACGCTTGTCAACAACAGCGGCTCTAATCCGGGCCAGGCGAGAAGCGCGATAAAGACATTGGGTAAACTGGAATCACAGACGGCAGTACCGTACCTCATCGATTTGTTGCAGGAAGAGGAGTTTAAACTGCCGACTATTCAAGCCTTGGGCGAAATAGGAACACAGCAGGCATTGGACCTCTTAACGCAAGAGCTGGAGAAAGCCGCTTCCGTACAAGAAAAAACAGTTATTATCGGGGCTTTGGGAAAGATTGGTGGGGAAGCCGGAATGGACAGGATAGTCTCTCTGTTTCCCCAAAAGGAGGAAGAGGCCATCGCGGAAGGGATTGAGGAACCGGCTCTTCAAGCGTTGCTCTCGCTTGCTCAAAACGGAAATACCAACAATGAAATATTCAACATTTTTAAACGATACACTCGGAATGAGGACCCGGAGTTACGGACTACAGCGGTAAAAGGGCTTGCGTACTATCCGGGGGCCAATTCAGGCGAACTTTTAATCGCGCTTTTAAAAGAAGAGAAGAATGACAAGGTGCTTTCCTCGATCATTAGGAGTTTGAACTCGGTCGGTCATTCGGCCACGATAGCCACCTTTATCAACATGCTGCGCGATCAGGATGTTTCGGCCGAAATAAAAGCTGAAATTGTCGGTGCCCTTGGCGAAAATCCTGAAGGCCCGAAGGCGATCCAGTATATAATCGAACATCTTGGGTCGGGGAACAACCGATTGAGGAACGCTGTTTCTGAAACGCTGGTAAATCTGTATGAGATTGATCCAAAGACGGTATCGGGGTATGTCGCCCGCGGACTTCGAACGAGTGATGATGAAACATATTTGACTGAGGGAACGGCAATTCTGGCTACAATAGCGGACGAGAGCTCTCTACCTACTCTGTTGGTACTGCTCCAAAAACCGTATCCGGAGATGAAAAAAAATATAACCTGGGCCTTCTATCGCATTCGGACAGCCCCCAACGCCCGAATTGTGGGAGAGTTGGCAAAGCTGGTCACCAGTGAGACCGAGCCGCTCGCGGTTCGAATAAACTCCATTAGGGCGCTCGGCGCAATGGGTTACGATTCTCCCCAATTAAACGTATGGCAGACACTGGTTACAACGGCCAAGATGCGGGGAGAAAAATATTCACTCCTTAAACTGTTCGCTATTCAATCCCTCGGTTCCCTCGATCAGAGAAATGAAGAGGTAATATCCACTTTGACCGGCATAGCGGTCCGGGACCAGGACCTTGAATTAAAGAAGGAGGCCATCCGTTCGTTACGGAAATTAGGAATAGTCGATAGATCGACCGCCGGATCGTTGGCCAATCTGTTTAAGAGGAATGAGGATACGGAACTCAAGATTCTCATCGTAGAAATGTTGGGTGACATGGGGGCAGAGGAGACGAATGAGCCGGCTTCATCAATCTTATTTCAACCTAACCTTGATATTCCGAAAAAGCGGCGGATCATCTATGCCCTCTCAAAAGCCGGGACCGAAAAAGACTTTTCGCTTATTCTCGATGCTGCCGCGGACAGCTCGTTACAAGAGTTCATTCAAGGTGTAGTGGTGGATGCCGACGCTGCCGTCATGCAGCCTCTTATTGAAAGAAGATTGCAGACCGAATCGAATCAGGAAATACTGGGGATGCTGGAGACGCTCCAGTCGGTCTATGAATCCCGATTCTAAAATGACGATTTTTGCAATTATCACAGATGAATATTTTTTTTCATGCTGATCTTGATGCTTTTTACGCATCGGTAGAGCAGGTTGACAATCCTCACTATAAGGGAAAACCGGTTATTATCGGCGCCAGGCCGGGTACCCGCGGTGTTGTGGCGGCCTGTTCTTACGAGGCTAGAAAATACGGAATACACAGCGCGATGCCGATTTCGTGGGCCTATCGGAAATGTCCTGACGGTGTATACCTCTCCCCCCGAATGGAACGCTACCAGGAAGTCTCTCGGAAAGTTATGAAGGTCTTCGATGATTACACACCGCGAGTGCGGCAGATCTCGATCGATGAAGCATTTCTCGATATGACGGGAACGGAGCGGCTCTTCGGCGAGCCCCTGCAAACCGGACGAAGGCTGAAAAATCATATCAGAGAAAAATATGGACTCGCCGTCTCGATCGGTATAGCTCCTAATAAATATGTCGCGAAGATAGCGTCCGATTTCGACAAACCTGACGGACTGTATGAAATACGTTCCGGCGAAGAGATCGGTTTTATGGATAAATTACGATTAAAGGATATTTGGGGAGTCGGCGATAAGACCTTGGAGCGGCTCTACGAGTTGAATATTACATCGGTGGCCCGTTTACGGGAGTTTTCAAAACCTCTTCTGAAATCGATGTTAGGCGCCGCGGCGGCAGGCTTTCTCTATAACGCGGTCCGGGGAATCGATCCGGGGATATTCAATGAAGAGCCGAAAAGCCGTTCAATGAGCAGTGAGGTAACCTTTGAAACCGATGTAAAAGACAGGGATACCATCAAAAAAGTGCTGCTTAATCTTTCTCATGAAATGATGTTTCGTTTAATGAAGGAGGAGTATAAATCCAAAACAGTTTTTCTAAAAATCAGGTTTTCAGATTTTACCACCACAACCGTTCAAAAAACACACAGACATTATATTCATTCTATCGAAGAGTTTTACGCCGTCGCCTTGGAACTTCTCAATCAACGCTGGAAGGGAGGAACGCCGCTCAGGTTGATCGGGGCCGGCGCTGCCTCATTGGAGCGGCAGAGCGAACCGGAACAACCGGAGTTGTTCGAGCAGGAAGATGACAGAAGAAAAAAAGTGGAACAGGCGGTCTACTCGATTAGAAATAAACTTTCTCGTGATTCTATCGTTAAGGCAAGCCTCTTAAAAAAGACGACGAACGAGGACCCTTCTGCAAAGTAAGAGGCGAACTTTGAACGTTAGAAAATTTTTGCCTCCAGAGAGAGGGCCTTGTCCAAATCTTCCCGCTCTTGCTTGGTAAGGTGTGATTTCCTCTTCAAACTGTCGAGGAC
>CAZJBZ010000314.1:0-5624 GCA_964543975.1 uncultured Spirochaetales bacterium | reverse complement strand
TTTAAGAGAGAGGCCCCGACTGCATTCTCCACTAACCTTCCCCACCATTCCGGATCATTGCGACATGTGGTAAAGCTGGAGGGCTGAAAGCAAAAAGGTCGAATCGAGAATACGGATATAGTGCGCCAGCGTGGTTGTATTTCCTGCATCGACCAACTGCCCCAGCATTTTATTGTATGACATGATATGGGCGGGGTAGGAAGCAGAAAGCATGAATATACGCTTTCCACATAGCCTCATCTTGAAAAAAAGATACCGCACCGGGATATCCTCCGAAGTAAAGCCACTCATCCAGGTCGATGCCGAAGGCATCCATCATCTCACCGAACTGCCAATGCGGCAAACGGTGAAGAAAAAATCGCCCGGCCAACGACTCAGTCAGTCCTTGATTAATCAGAAGTGAAGAAGAACCCAAGAGCAAGACCTTTAGTCTCTTATCGGCCCTAACATCCTCATCCCATAATGATTTTACAACTTCACTCCAGCCGGTAACTTTCTGTATTTCATCCATAATAAGGAGGGAAATACCACCTTGTTCTCTCCTGGCCCTTTCCCAGTGATGCCGTATCCATTCATGTCCCGGTGGAAGAGGGCTATCAGCGGAAGCGTAAAAAACCTTCCCTTGCCACTGGTCCCCGATTTGCCCGGCTGCTGTAGACTTCCCAACCTGGCGGGGACCCGTGATTACCTGAATGAGATTTTTTTTACTTGTAAACGCTTTCAGGACTTTCCGGACAATTTCACGTTCATATAATTCACTGTGCATAAAAAGAGTCTACACGGTACACCTCATTTTGTCCAGTTTTACTCAATCATTGAGTATTTTTACTCAGCGATTGAGTAAAAATAGAAATCCATGCGTTTTAATACAGTTCACACGGCACTTTCTCCGACGTCTTCTCTCTTCAGTGAGGAGAAGCCTGCGGGCCTCTTGGACAGTCGTCCGGAACAAACCCGCCGGGTTGCCGATGCCTCACTCAAACGGCTCCGGGTGGAGGAGCGTCGAAAAGGAAGTGCTCCCTGTCTGCGAAGAACTCGGAATCGGCTTCGTGCCCTCCAGCCCTCGCCTGGCTCCTCGCCCAAAAGCCGTGGATCGTTCCCATACCTGAAAGCCGAAAGATCGAGCACCTGGACGACAATCTCGGCGCACTTGACGTCGAACTCACCCCGGAAGACTTGCAGCAGATCGATGCCCACGGATGCATGGGCGAGCAGGTACCGTTTGCCCTGGCCGAAATGGGAGTACAACTTGAAAAGTTGCTAAGAGTTTGGCACATATTTCATAATAAAAGAACCGATCTTATTGCATGCTTTTTGTGACGGATGTGCACTAGTCTACTTCAACAACCCGATCAATACCCTTCCAATATCATAAAAAATGTGTTCTTTCTCACTTATTCGAGCACAGAGAAGCACACAAGAAGAGGTCCACCTATTATCCTGAATCGGTCCATGTGATTGGGATTTATCAAAATCGTGAGAACAGAGGGTTTTTTCAGCAAACCCTACTTAAGGCTTTTCTCTGAGAGTTCAGCGTCATATCGCTGATAAAAAGAGTTATTGGAGTCATTACTTGAACTTTATTGCTCGTTCCTATTATTTTTCCGTGCGCCAATCCAAAACGACACCGGTATATTCTTCCTTATTATGCAGGAGGCCTTCATACGCTTGCTTAATGTCGCCGGGTTTTAAGGTGTGCGAAAGGAGCGGTTCCACCAAGAGTTCACCCCGCTTGGTCCAATCGAAAATCATCTGCTGCTTACTGAACTGGGTTTCCGCGACGCCGGTTGCAGGCGGATACATCGGCAGCCGCCATTCCAGCGCGCCTTTTATGTTGACCCATCTCAGGTGCGATTCGGAGAGGAGCTCGGTAAGGTCCCCCCGGACTGAGGCCCTGGGAGTACCTAAGAGAATGATTTCACCGTAGCCGGCACAGACGCGCATACACTCCATAACCACTCGGCTGTCGCCTACCGCGTCCACTGCGATATCCACCATGTGACCGTCGGTGATCTTCCGCACCGCTTGCTTCACCTCTTCCGGGCTTCCGCCGACGGTTAACGGAATACCGCATTTTTCGGCCAGTTCCCGTCTGTGTGTTGCTGGGTCGATTCCGATAACGCGACAGCCCATGATACGGAACATTTGCGCCGCCAGGTTACCTACCGTCCCCAGGCCGAACACGGCCACCCACCGATTGAATCCGAGCTCGGCGACATGGATCGCCGTTGCCGCAACCCCGGCCATGCGGGAAGCTACCGCCAACTTCAAGTCCAACCCTTCGGGTACTTCGATCGCCAACCGATTTGTATCGTAGATGTGGGCCGAAGCATGCGGCCCATAGGTAAACACTCGTGTTCCGGGCTTAATAGTACGGGTCGGTCCGTTCTGTGAGACCCGTTCTCCGATTTCTTTTACTATTCCTATGTTAGCATAACCCGACTTCCAGGGATACGAGCACCAGTTACCCGGAGTAAAAACTTTCGGTTCCAGCCCGGAATAATTGGCAAGTTCCGTGCCGGCACTGATAAACGTATATTCCGTTTCTACGAGTATATCGTCAGCCCCCAACGCTTTTTCATCTAATTGTAGATCCTGAAGTTCTACCTGGTTCTGTCCGGTTATTACAACTTGTTTTATGTTCATACTTTACCTTCCTAAAAAGACCGATTGTTTAACGCTGATCATAATTCTTGTTTGAATAACTGTCCAGCCATTTCCGTTCAATTATCTCATGAGGCAACCGTCTCTTTTGATTCGCAACCCCCTGGTGTGTCGGCGTACCTTCAGGCGGGCACACCTGGGGCTCTCAATGCCTCCCGGCGATTGATATCCCGACCGGGCCCCATTGTTTAGAAATCGCGAATGAGTATGAAGAAAAGCCGAGAAAACAGCTTTAGAATATATCGATGAAATATATTCAGACCGCTCCCGGTGGAGGGGGACATGATCTGCTTGGATACAAATTATCTCATACTGTCTTTGGTACAGGATTCGACGGAAGCAGTGGATACAAAAGAATGTCTCCGTTTAGGAATTCCTCTTGCCGTGTCTTCCATTGTCTGGTACGAGTTCTGTTGCGGTCCCGTTACAAAACGAGAGATCGATGTTTCCCGTACAATATTGACCGGAGGGATCATCCCTTTTGATGAGTATCAAGCCGACTTCTCCGCCCGCCTCTACAATGCAATCGGCAGAATAAGGAGATTACGTGTAGACACCATGATTGCAGCGACTGCTATTTCTTCACACGCCGAATTAGCAACTTCCAACACAAAAGATTTTGAATTGTTTTGCGGACATGGTTTAAAACTGAGAAACCGTGGAGATTAAATCAACGCCACATTATGGTCCCGCAATCCCCTCCAATTCCATCACCCCCCCGCACGGACTTCGAAAACATGGTGCGGTTCCAGGGTCTCGATCGCTTCTACCGGGTCGGTGCCGTTTCGCCAACCGAAAAACCGCGTCTCCTCGGCTTCCATGCGGTCCCGTATCCACCCTTCCGTTTTCAGAGGTAAAATGCCGGCCTCTTCACCATCCAGTGTAAGGAACCGCCGCAGCTCGAAGCAGACCCCTTCCAACAGATCGCCGTAACGGACGGTCCCGTAGACCTCGTTGACTCCCGGGCTCCTGGCCGCAATGCCGGTAGCGGGAAGCCCGCTGCTTTCGGCAGCCCCGTCGGCTTGCCTGTCTAGTCCCGCTGCACCGGGAAGATCGGAGGGGCGAGTCGGATCGGGCAGAAACTCAGGAAGATAAAGGTTTTGCGCCGTTCTCGCAAGTTCGAGAAAGAACTCATCCGGAGGTAAAGTCACACACTGTTCGACGTACGGGTTGAGCCATGCCAGGAGAAGTTGCAGCTGCCACTCGTCCTTCTCCCGAGCGTCGTCGTTTACGAAGTAATCGTGATCATCGAGGATGAAAAAGCCGGGAAGCGACCTGCAGGCGGTACCGTACAAATAGGCTATTTGCGGCCCCACCGCGTTTTTCAACACCTGTTCGTTTTGTGTACCCAATACGGGAAGTTCATCATCGAACTCCCCATTATATCCGGCTCGAACTGCAAAGCATGATTAAGGAACTTCTGCCGCAGCCGAAGCGGGATCTGACCGAAGCCGAACCAGGTCCGGGTCTGCGGGGGTACTTCCTGTGGAGCCGACAGAGGAGTCCTCACCGTATACTCTACAGCCGGCTGCTCAACACGCCTTACAAAAGAGGTCTTCAGCAGGATACGGTCGGTATTCACGGCAGGAAGGATATGGACCACCTCCCCCTCGTCCCACCTCGGGTCTGGATGGTTCGGTTCGATATCAATCGGAATACGGGGGATAATGAAATAAAAATCGACCAGCCCTATCACCAATCCGAGTGCCGTAAAACGGAGGAGGCAACGGGCTCTGCCCATATCCTTCGGGATAAAGAAGGATATGATCAGAAAAGGTAGGGCCAAGAACTCCGCAATAATAGGGATAACCACCGGGGAGGCCATATAGGAGAAGACTGCCTTCAAACCTACATCGCCTTCATCTACCAGAAGTACTGATAGAGTACCGACTGCTACACAAACAAACGCCACGATACCGAATAGAAGCCGACGCACGGAATTTTTTTCATAATGATTAAGAATAGCTTAAGCCGGTTATGTCGATCAAGTATTAAATTTTTCCGTGCCGCATCACTATCGAATTTCTATAAAAACGTGAGGTAATTGTAATATCGGTTGTATAGACTGAACGTGGTAAAGCTGATACGCTCTTTGTGTCCAGCTTACAATGAGAGACGAGAAAAATGAATATGAATGATTTACATCGGGTTCAGGAAAAGCAAATCCCACAGGCCGCTTCTGTTCTGCGGGATGCCTTTCAGCACGACCCAGTTTGGCACAAGATCTTTGAAGGAGCAGAGAATAAGGATGGAAAATTGCTTGCCTTTCACGAAACACCCCTACGGTTCTGCTCTAAATACGGGGAAGTTTATGCAAGCTCCGACAGGTTAGAAGGGGTGGCGGCTTGGGTCCCGGGAACGTTTTCCTATATGTCGTTTTGGCATATGCTTCGAAGCGGTGCTATGCGGGCCGGTATGAAAATGGGCTTTGAGTATACCAAAAAGCTCGGCGCTGTCTTGAGACCAATTGAAAAAGATCGGAAAACGAAGATGAAGGGATGTGGCTTTCTCTATCTTCAGGTCATCGGTGTGGCCGGCAATTTCCAAGGGGAGGGTTTCGGGAAACTATTGCTGCAAGCTTTAATTGAAAAAAGCGAAGAAGAGAAAATCCCTATCTATTTGGAGACCGAAACGGAAAAAAATGTACGCTGGTATGAAAGGCTCGGTTTCAGTGTAATTAAAAAAATAACACTCCCTGAGATAGACCTTCCCATGTGGGAGATGATACGGGAAATAGAGTAAAGAGCATCTGCCGTTTAAACCGGAAAGAGTCGGAAAGCGAACCGAACGCCGGCTGTGCTTTTTTTCCGCAATGCCCCCAACGCAGTGAGAATTGTTCATCGTCGAGGCCCAAGCTCAGGCACATCCCTACAGCTGTGTTCACTTTCGTTACGACCTGCATCCTGTTCAGGGGAGCTTCAGCTTTCTTCCTCACGGATGAGAGCTGTCCCCGTCCCTTC
>CAZJBZ010000313.1:0-5666 GCA_964543975.1 uncultured Spirochaetales bacterium | reverse complement strand
TAATGCCACCGTATGGTCGGAACCGGGAGTAGGGACCAGGATCACGATCAAGCTTCCGCTGACGTTAGCAATTATTCAAGGGCTCCTTGTTCGGGTTGGAAAAGAGGTTTACGCCATTCCGATTACGTCGGTTTTGGATAGCCATCGCATCAAACCGACCGATATTAAAATGATCGATAATTACGAAGTATTCAATGTTCGAGATGATGTCATTTCTCTGCTCCGTCTTAATAGATTGTTTCGTATTCCGAATGATCAGCGGCAGGAGTACAATTTTGTCGTTATCGTAGGAAGCGGTGACAAGAAAATGGGCTTAATGGTCGACAGTCTTATCGGAGAAGAGGATGTGGTCATCAAACCGCTTAAAGATAAGTACACCAACTCTCCCGGTGTCGCCGGCGCTACCATATTAGGGGACGGCATGGTTTCACTTATTATCGATGTCAGCCAGCTGCTGGATCTGGGAATGAAGCAGGAGCAGGAACA
Organism: uncultured Spirochaetales bacterium; assembly: GCA_964543975.1. GTDB lineage: Bacteria > Spirochaetota > Spirochaetia > SPDA01 > CAZJBZ01 > CAZJBZ01. The sequence goes on along the minus strand of CAZJBZ010000313.1, from coordinate 5,180 downwards.
GAGAAGATTACGGGAGACAACAATTCGGTAAAAACTATGAGCACGGTTAACGGCAAACTTGTAAAAAATAAATCATACACTGAAGATGAACAGAAAGAAGCTGTCGAAAAAATCGATTTTAAGATGGTGACCTTCTCCTTAGCCGGGAAAGATTACGGCATTGATATTATGAAGGTCAAAGAAATCGCTAAGGATTATGATTTTACCTATGTCCCGAATACGGAACCGTATGTTCGCGGAGTGTATAACCTGAGAGGAGACATTATTTCTATTATTGACCTGCGGGTGATGTTCAATCTTCCGATGGAGAAAAAAGCGGATAAGGCCCTCGAGAACATGCTCATACTCAGGTTGGATAAAAGTATCCTCGGCGTGATTGTCGATTCTACCGATAAGGTTGTGGGAATATCCTCCGAGAGCATTCAGCCCACCCACCCGCTGTTTGGTGATATTAATGTGAAATATATTAGTGGAGTTGTAGAGCATGAAGGTAAGCTCTATATAATCCTCGACGTTGAGCGGATTTTTGGAAGAGATGAAATGCCGGAAATTGAGACTGCAAAACCTGAAACGAAACCGGCGGCAGGCGGGGGAGCAGGTGCAGATATCGCCGGGGTTACGGCGGAAGATGAAAATGATCTTCAGCTCAATTTCTTACGAGAGACCCTCGCCACCTTTATGAAATTCTATGTAACGCCGCTCAATGAGGAGTGGGTAAGAAGTCGTCTTCAAGAATGGAAACAAATCCGCCGCGATCAGGGACGTGATATTCAATTAAAATCGATGGAAGAAGCCGACGAGTTTCTTGCTCCCTTTTTTTCACCCTTTACCGGCAGCTTGTTCGGCGACCAATACCTTGACGGCATGAAGGAACTCCTCCCCAAGACCGGATCATCCAACATCAGTGCTTGGAACCCGGGATGCGGTAAAGGTTATGAAACCTACTCTCTTGCGTGTCTTTTAAAAAACAGCTACAACGATGCGATGATCAAGGTGTGGGCGAATGATAATGACCTGCTGAACGTTTCTTCAGCTCCGGGGCTCTATTTCCAAAAGAGTGAAGTGCCGGAGTCTATGCGGCGCTATCTGGTTGAGGGGAAGAGCGGATACCAGTTCAATTCAGAGATAAAAGACAGCATTTTATTCGAATATCATGACGTTTTGAACCAAAATCCCTTCCCGGAAGTAGATGTCATTCTCGCGCGTGATGTCCTCTCTTTCCTGCAGCCGGAAGACCAGGAACGTTTACTTGAAGAGTTTTTCGAAAAGCTGAAACCGAACGGTGTAGTCATCGTCGGTGAGAATGAAACTGTTATCTACGGAGACTGGACGGAAATAAAAGGCGGAAACATGGTTGCCTTCCGCAAGCAATCAGGTTAAATTATACGGGAAAAATTGTGGCTGAAAATGAGGAGTGACTAAAAATGAGGATAGAATATATAAATCCGTTTGTTGAAGCAGCTTTTAACGTTCTAAAAGAAGTCTTGGACAGCGAAATAGAAAGGGGTGAACTCTATTTAAAATCGACATCTCAGCCGATACTAGGAGTAGCAACAATTGTCGGTCTGGCCGGCGATGTCGAGGGAAGAGTTCTTTTCGATATGACGAAAGAAACGGCCCTTGCGGTAGCATCGAAGATGAATATGGAAGAGTTTGATAAGATAAACGATATGGTAAAAGCAACCATCAATGAACTTGCCAATATGATCACCGCGCAAGCCGTAACAAAACTTCATGAACTTGGTTTTCAATTTGATCTTACGCCGCCTTCGATCATTACCGGAGAGAACATGGAAGTCTCGGACGCGGGGGTCGAAGCATTGATAGTTCCGGTTGAACTTCCTCAAGGAAAAATTGAAATTAACGTCGCGGTCCGCGAACGAGCATAGGAGGTTTCAGGATGAAAACAAAACAAGATTTTCCAAGCATCAATGAACGAACACCTGAGGGACAGAAAGATGACGGTACTCCCTATCGGGTCCTGATTGTAGATGACTCGATGTTCGTTACCAAGCAGATTGGTCAAATACTCACCTCCGAAGGGTTTGAGATAGCCGGTACCGCAGGCGACGGACAGGCGGGCCTTGAAAAATACAAAGAGCTCTATCCGAATGTCGATCTTGTTACCATGGACATCACCATGCCCAAGATGGACGGTGTGACGGCATTGGAGAAGATAATCGAATTCGATAAAAATGCCAAAGTTATCATGGTCAGTGCATTAGGAAAGCAGGACTTGGTAAAAAAATCGCTCCTTGTCGGGGCGAAAAATTACATCGTCAAACCTCTTGACAGAAAAAAAGTTTTAGAGAGAATAGTAAACACTTTAAAAAAGGATTAAGTACGTCTGTACAGCCGGGAGGTCCCAACCCGGCATAAGGTTCCGGGCGGCTAGCTCAGTTGGTTAGAGCACTAGCTCGACACGCTAGGGGTCACTGGTTCGAATCCAGTGCCGCCCATTCTTCCTAATTACTCGTGTCGTAAGTATTTACGGCTTCCGTTTCATTTAATGAAGAGAGACGGAAGGGTGTAATACGTAGCCAAATTCAATAAAATCGGCAAAAATTCACTCAGTTTTCTCTCCTACCCCCTTAAAATCGTAGCCCATGGCTACGATTTCACCCTATTAGGAGGAAAAAAACAATGAAATTGGGACAATATGTATTCTATCCAAGACGGTACAAAGATGGTCGTAGAATTTGGTGGTATTACTTTCGGGATGAAAATGGAAATAAAAAGGCGAATAGTACTGGGAAAACTACGGAAGCTGAAGCAGAAGAGTTCATTCTTGAACTAGTAGCACAAGATTATTTACGAAAAAAAGCTCAAAAAGAGGACCAAGTGTATTTTGGAAATTTCGCTAAGGATTTTTTCAAATGGCCTGATAGCAAATGGATACGACGACAACATGCACGTGGAAAAGATTTTAAAGAGATAACGGCCAGAATGCGAAAAGGCCATCTTGAAAACTATCTTATCCCTGAGTTCGGTACCAGTTTGCTTCGTTCGATTAAAGCTCAACAGGTAGAAGATTACCTTTTATCTTTGAAGTTAGCTAACTCCACCCGTAACGGTATCCTTTATACCATGAGCATCGTTATGAAGGAAGCAGTACGGCAAGGAAAAATTGAAGTCAATCCGATGGCACAAGCGGAACCCTTTTCCACGCAGGATTACGCACGAAGGGATATCCTTACCCGAGAAGAGTTGGATAAAGCGTTTCCTGCCGATATGGAGAAGTTTAAGCGAATCTGGCCGAAAACGATGTATGGGGTACTCTTTCATACAATCGTCTGTTCGAGTATGCGGAACGGAGAGGTGAGGGCGTTGACCTGGGACCGGATTGTCTGGGATGTCGACGGGAAGGGGACGGTTGGCGGAATCCGTATCATGAAGGCAATTGATACATTGGGAAGGACGGTCGATCCGAAGAAAAAAGAGATCAGAGGAGTGCTCATCCCTAATAAGGCTCTGGCCTTATTACGCTGGTGGCATGGAAAGACGAAATACAAAAAACCGACCGATTATGTGTTTACCAATTGGGGGAAAAAGCTTGCGAAGAAAACAATCGAACGGCAACTTATCCCGGGGCTTGAGCGAGCGGAGGTAAAGATTAACGGGAGGAACATTGTCGTACACAGTCTTCGGCACACTTATAATACGATTATGCGGGATCTGCTGATCGCAGGCAATGTACCGGAAGAGTATCTGCGGTGGTTTACCGGGCATAAAAATGTCACGATGACCGACCGATATGATCATCCGGAAATTGATCGACGGATGAAGGCAGTTATTTCGGTTGCTCCTCAGATCAATCAGTTTTTTGAGACTAACGGGTAAATAGAGAGAAAAACAAAAAGAAAGGTATTATTCAATTTAATTTCTAACATTTGTATAAATAACGGAGATTTAAATCTGTATTACGGGGAATTTACCCATATTGTTCTCTCGAGGGTTCTTATAAGTGCGAGTAATAAGTTATTTCTATCCACCTGAGTTTTTCTTTCTTTCGTAATGACGCTTTACTTTTGTCCGGTTTCCACAATCTTTCATGCTGCACCAACGACGACTTTTGTTTTTACTTAAATCTAAGAAAAACCACCCACAAATTTCATCTGCACAGCGTTTTACACGACTCAGGTCTCCGGTAATTAATAAATCCGCAGCATCTTTGAGTATCGGCTGAAGAAAACCAATTGGATCGTCTTCAATATGAGGAAAATACCATGTATATCCCTCGTTATTCGGTTTTACTGCACTATTTCGCATGGACCATTGAAGCATTTCGTTAAAATGCTTCCAGGTTTGATTATGTGGTATTGTATCATTTATTACTGCTTCAAAAATCTGGCGGAGATTTTCCCTAGTTTCAATTATTTGATGATGGTAAATAACCGTCTTGTGATGATGTGTATCCTCGAACAGTTTTTTTGTGGCTTTAGGCTGGATAATTTTTAACTGTTCGGCCCATACAATCGCATCTCCATAGGTTGTCAACCAGTCATACTCCTTTGGCGAACCTCTATTATCAACGGTATTGATAAAATCAAGCGCAAGATGATTACCTTCTAGCGAAATGATGCGGAACTTTTCTCTTTTTTGATTTAGTAATTCTTGTACAGTCATCTTCTATATGTATCCTCTCTTCTTTTTTTACAATCGCCAATAACCACTAAAAACAATTTGACAGGTTAGTAAATGTATGTAATAATAACCTAACCATCTCTGAATATAATGGGGGTTAGTATTTTTGTCAATCACACCAGGAGGTAGCGTTATGGAACATTGGTATATTGTTGAGAAAATGGCCCGATTACGACAGCAGGAATTATTGGAGTGTGAAAAACGACACCAATTTCGTCAAAAAATAAAAAAAGCATCAAACTGCATTAATAATAAAAATTTACTTACTGTAAGGAGCGCAATAAAAGTGAACTATTCTAAAAGACGAATAACTGCACTTCTTTACCGTTTTGGTACTATATTAGTCGTTATAGGGAGAAGGATTCAGACATTGCATACAAAAGAGAGATAGTACACCTGAAATGCTTGTTTAAGACTTGAGTAGTAATTTCCGATATTTTGGATTGTATTATTGTATTTGTATAATTGAGAAAAATGTAATATACTAGTCATACGGAAGGTTGTTTATGAAAAAGGAGAATTACGAGTTTTTTTCT
>CAZJBZ010000312.1:0-5679 GCA_964543975.1 uncultured Spirochaetales bacterium | reverse complement strand
GGCCAAGAGCTTTTGCCTGAGCACAGAGAACAACTACTATGCGTATCCACACATCGTCCAGACTATCGGGGTCACGGTAACTGCGGGAGGGATAACTATGGATCTCGAGTGGATGCACTTCTCCGCATAAACTACACGGTTTTGTTTGATAGAGGAGTTGTAAAAATTGTACGAATGAAGATAAACTATAATTGACTGTGTTCTAGCCACAGTTTCGGGCACCCGTTAACCTGCGCATACAGGGGGGTGCCCTTTTTTCTTTCGGGTCAGACGAGGGAGAAAAACTTTCTGTCAGTCTACGGAAATTAATATCGGCAAGTTTGGGCTAATTCAGGAAACTTATCCTGGCGGGGAACATTCAGCCTTAAAATGCGGATCTTGCATTTCTTTTTCAAAGGTGCTCATTGTATGCTTATCGTCTTCCATAATACGTCCCATTTTCTGTTCGAGATAAATAGTCTGCTCGAAAATCTATAGCCCGCTCCTTCTCATTCTGCGGGATTTTGTTACTTTTCTTTTGAAAAGCATTGGTTACTGTTATGGTTCTTCCCTTTATGAAAAAAGACAAAAACCTATGCGGTTGAGGCTTAAAAGCATAAATCTTGTTTCCTTCATTTCTAAATTTCGTTGTATCGCTTATCTTTCCGTAATCACCCATTCTCTTGAATAACATCAACACTTTTCTACCACAAATCAAGTGTAGTATTATAATACTACACTTTCAATACATTCTTTCAACTCCTCGAAACACAAATAAAACCGGATCTCTCTGGCGTACACCTAAAAGAGCCGATTAGCACAGGGTCCGCTCAAGCGCCCCCACCTGGACGAGTTTAGAACTTACTGTTACGAAAAGGTGATCGAAGGAATACCGGCTTTACTTATCGGTTGATGAGCAATTTTCCACTTATTTTTTTCCGGAGTCACAAGAAGCTTATTTCTAACCAATGTACAGTGACACTAACCTCTATATAAATGGTGTTTAATCTTATTCTGTATCTAAAATAGAAAAATGTTGAAGAATATGCTCTCGCATATGTAGAATTGCGGAGTTAACATCATGTAGTTTTATCATTTTAAGAATTTCGTCATGTTGTGAGACATCGTGTGCTACATTGTGGAGGGTCTTACAAACTGTTAACCGTAGTAACTGAACCTTGATATCTATTTTTTCCAAACAGTCAAATAAAAATCGATTACCTGTTCTTTTCGCAATTTCTAGATGTAATTGACTGTCCTTTTCAAATATGTTGGACAGATCACCTATAGTTACCAGTCTATTACAATCTTTCACCATTGCCTCAATCTGTTCGATATCCTCTCGTCTAGCAATTTCAATGAAGAGTCGTATTGAAAGGCTTTCTAATTGAGCTCGTACTTCAGCAATATGCTTGGCATCCGATTCGCTTATGGAAGAGACTACAGCTTGACGACGTGGTAAAAAATCGACTAAACCATATTCATTTAGTTTTTTTAATGTTTCACGGATTGGAGTTCGACTAACACCATAAGAATCAGCAATCTTTTTTTCTATAATTCTCTCACCTTGTTTCAATTGACCGGAAAGTATCATCTTTTTTATATGTGAAAAAACTTGATTGGCCAAGCTTTCTTTGTTGATATCTACTAGTTTATTTTCCATGCTAAAACCTTACATTATATAGGTAATACTTCATCAATATAATATACTATTTTTGTTCTTTAAAATTCCATACACCTTTTGCGTACAGTTCTATTTCTGCATCTTTAATTAAGTTTAGGGATATATCGTGTCTACCACCAATATATTCTGTATTGAGCCACGTTTCTAAAATGGCTGTAGCCAAATCTTCTCCGGTTATTTTGCCGCCTATGCAGAGAATGTTCGAATTATTATGCGCTCTAGTCATAGAAGCTAAATATGTGTTTGTACAAAGGGAAGCTCTTACATTTTTATATCTATTTGCAACGATACTCATTCCAATACCGGTAGAACAGATTAGAATGCCCCTATCTATAGTTCCATTTGATACCGCTTCCGCGACTCTTGCAGCGTAATATGGATACCTCACAATTTCTGCAGAACCAGAGCCAATGTTTTTTACTTCAATGTTTTTGTTTTGGAGGAAATCGATTAATTTATTTTTTAATTCATAGCCTCCATGATCATTTCCAATCCAAATCGGTTTATTATCCATTGTATCTTACCTATTCATTGCAAATTTGTATACAGAATACCATAAATGACTATGTAAATCAAGTAAATTAATGAAAACAAATAAAATAGTTGGATTAAAATTTGATAATTATTTTTAATATAAGTAAATAGAAATATTCGATTTTATTTGTATGTTTTACAAAAAATGATATTGACAAAAATTTGTATTCAGTATACAATTATGTTTATGAATACACCAGAAATTAATTACGAAAGGCTTGTTCCCACTGTTCCCTCTAAAGGAAAATGCATAAGAGCAATTATAGACACTGATGCAGCTAATGAAATTGATGATCTTTATGCAATTGCTTTAGCGCTTGTCTCTCCGGAGCGTTTTAAGATTGAAGGTTTTAATGCAACACATTTCTCTAATCAATTTGGTGCTGGTCCAGTAACCATTGATATGTCGTACTCTGTTATTATGCAACTTCTCGAAAGTGCTAGTTTAGCTACACAATATAACATATTTCGAGGTTCTGATCCGTTCAGTTACCCAAAACGTCCGACGCGGAGTAGTGCTGTGGATTTTATAATTGAACAAGCCTATAAAAGCTCTAAAGATGATCCTCTCTGGGTAATCTGTCTTGGCGCTGCAACTAATGTTGCATCAGCGCTCTTGATTGATCCGGAAATTCGAAATCGCATAAATTGTGTATTTCATGCTCGTGGTGAAGAATATTGGCCGGAGCGAACAGTCCAATTTAATATACAAGGAGATATCCTGGCAGCATCCTATTTACTTGAATCAGGTGTGCCCCTGGTGTGGTTTGATACAGGAACCAAGCTCTGTGCCTCTTATGAATATACTGAGAGGTATATAGCAACCACAGGTAAACTTGGTGAGTTTATCCATAACTATAGAAATAAAAACGAGATATTCCTCGGTTCAACAAAGGGGTTTTTCGATTTAGGTGATATTGCTTGGTTGTTAGAACCGAAACTTTGTAAAACAGAGATTATTAGTGCGCCCGGGCTTACACGGTATATGTATTTCGATCATCTACAAAAATACGGAAAAATGCTGCGAGTACATAGTATAGATCCCGATCCGACGTGGGAATTATTAAGGTCATCATTGGAGAAGCGGTTGGGAGGGTAATGTTTGTAATCATTTCTGTTCAACTTATAAGTATAGAGCAGTGATGAGGATATTTAATTTCAAATGGAGGAAAGTATTATGAGAATGATGGGAAGATTTTTTTTAATTTGGGTCTTATTGATGAATGTATTTATTATCTCCTTGTTTGCCGGTGGAGAACAAGAGGCAACTATCACGGCTGAAGGTGAAATAGGAGGAGAACTAATTGTATTCATCGAGCCCACACCGCAAGATTTTCGTGTTGTTAATGAGGCATTCGAAGAGAGGTACCCGCAAGTTGAACTCAAATTTGATTCAGCTAATGCGACCGAATATGAGACTATTCTAAAAACAAGACTTGCTGCAGGCGATTACCCGGATATTATGACTTTCTGGCCGAATGCAAGGACGGCTGATCCTGCAAAGAGAGGTATAATCCGAAGCCTTTCTGATACCGAGTATGCTCAGAGAATCGTAAGTTCTCTTAAGTCCGAAGTTTCCTATCAAGGAAAGGTTTACGGTGTTCCGAGCGGTGGTCAAGGTGAAGGTATCTTTATCAATAAAAATCTTTTTGATGAACAGGGGTTGGATATTCCTACAAATTGGTCCGAGTTTTTAGACTCTTGTGCAGCATTCAACAAAGCAGGGATACAGCCTATTGCTTCCGGGTTCAAGGATGACTGGACTATCATGCGTTATACTAATGCTGCTTTTGCCACCTTAGGATACGGACAAGATCCGGAATTCGAAGAAAAGCTCATCTGCGGAGAAGCGGACTTCTCTTTTGAAGGTTGGGTTGAAACATTTGATAAATTTCAGGTGCTTGTAGAGAATAAGTATTTTGGGAAGAGCTCCTTAGCTATCGGCCATGATCAGGCCCTAGCAAAATTTGCGAGAGGTGAAGCTGCAATGTGGTTTATGGGTACCTGGGATGCAGTAGGAATACGTGACGGCATGACCGAGGAATTTGGCATAGTCTATGATGCTCCTGCTGTTAACGATGAAGGGCAAAAACGCTACGGTTGCTGGCGAGCCGGTAATGTTACTACTATAAGTGCGAAAACGGAAAATTTGCCTGCAGCAAACGCTTATCTTGAAACTTTTGCAGATCAACAGGTACATGCTCAATACTGCAAAGAAACAGGAAGCTACCCGGTATTTGAAGATGTTGAAATACCGAATATTGACTCTGCGCTTGATGCTTATGTTGAGAAGTATGTTCTTCCAGGAAATGCTATGCCTGGTGCCCATTACAAGTGGCCGGCAGGTATGTCGAATAATTGGAAGAAGAAACTACAAGAAATTGCTTCTCTGAAGATCACAACTGATGAAATGGTAGAATGGCTAAACCAAGAGTACCAAAGCATGGAAAACTTGTACGAGTGTAGTAGATAAAATCATAAGTCTATTATTCTAGCAAAATATATTTAAGATATAAGAAGTAATTGAAAGCGGACGCGTCACGGATTTTTTACAGACGCGTCCGTTTACACTATGTATGTATGGAGGGTAAATGTACACGAGAACTCGAATGGTCAGATATTCACTCCTCTTCATGCTGCCGGCAATCATTCTAGTAGGTGGTTTCTATGTATTACCGCTTTTACAGAGCTTCTATCTATCATTATTTTCTTGGGATATATTGGACACTGATCCAACGGCAAATTTTGTAGGTCTACAGAATTTTGCTAAGTTTTTTAAAATGGAAGCCGCTCGAGGCGCTCTTAAAAATACCATACTTTATGCAATTGGTGCTTCTGTTTTGAAGAATATTTCAGGATTGCTTGTTGCACTGGCTCTGGATGCAGGTATCAGATCTCAGAAACTTTTACGAGCTCTTATTCTTAGTACAACAATGGTTCCATTAATCATTGCCGGATATATCTGGTCGTATCTTTATCATCCTGAATACGGCTTAGGTCCATTCTTTGAGAACTATTTTGGTCTTTCCTTTCTCAATCAAGAATGGTTATCTAATGAAATATTAGTAATACCGGCAATAATAATTGTTTCGGGATGGCAAATCTTAGGTAAATATATGGTAATTTATCTAGCCGGACTACAAACTGTACCTAAAGAGTTATATGAAGTGGCTGATATCGATGGGGTTGGACCTTTCAGAAAGTTTCACCGTATTACGCTTCCACTCATAGCTCCTGCTGTGACAATAGGAGTAATGAATGCAGTAATTATGAGCCTACGAGTATTTGATGAGATATGGGCTATGACCAGGGGTGGACCGGGCTTCGCTTCAGAGACAATGACTACATTGCTCTATACGCAGACATTTTTCTATACAGGGCGTGCGGGTTTCGGTGCTGCTATCTCTGTGATTCTTTTTGATTTAGTTCTTGTTTTATCTTTGTTGCTACTTTTTGTATTGCGTCGAAGGGAGCGTGAAGCA
>CAZJBZ010000311.1:0-5696 GCA_964543975.1 uncultured Spirochaetales bacterium | reverse complement strand
AGACAACCTCATTTCTCTTCTGAACCAAATCGAAAAAGCCTAAAATTAAGAAATGTAAGCAGAAGTATTATAATAAACAGAATCATGGATATCGCTGAAGCACGTCCTAATTTATAAAACCAAAAACCTGTCCGCCAAATATAGTAAACCATAAGATAGGTGCTCTGCGCAGGACCACCTTCCGTCATAATAAAAACAACAATAAACTCTCTAAAAGCATTTATTAGGAGAACAATAACGACGAAGAGACTCACGTTTCGAAGCATAGGAAATGTTACATAACGGAACTGCTGCCAGTTACTTGCTCCGTCGATTTCTGAACTTTCGTATAATTCTTTTGGTATCTCTTGAAGAGCGGCCAAAAAAATAATCATTTGAAATCCTACAGTTGCCCAAACAAATACTCCTGCAACAGAGGGAAGCGCTTGTACTGCACTTGCAATAAAAGGCTGCCTTCCAATTCCAAGTGTTCGCAATACAAAATTTATAAAACCGACATCATAATCGTATAAATATTTCCAAACGATTGAGACTACAACCATAGAGGTAACTACCGGCACGTAACAAAGTGTACGGATAACCCCGATTCCGGGACGCCTTGTCTTCAAAAGCAAAGCTAATCCAAGTGCGATAACATATTGGACGGGAACAGCCATAATAACAAAAAAGAATGTTATTCTCATTGATTTAAGCATAAGTGGATCGGTTAACAAAAATCGGTAATTCTCCATACCAACGAACTCTGGAGTCCCTATTCCCGACCACTTAAAAAAACTCAATCCAAGTGCAGCGACCATTGGGAAAAAGAAAAAAACACCGGCAAGAATGAGGGCAGGTAAAATTGCAATATACCCCACAAAGACTTCGGAATCTGCAATTTTTCTCCAACCTCTGTTAGTGAGTGTTTTTTGTTTATTAAACATACATATTACCTACCATAATTTTAAGCGGACCGGATTTACCGATTTTATCCGGTCCGCTTCAATGTAATTAACTTCAGTATTTTATCTATTTTTCAAGTATCTATTTATTGCGTCGGCACCTGTTTTAGCAGCTTCAGTGCCGGACATGCCTCCGAAAATAACATTTTGTCCCATTTCAATAACGGCATCGACGATTTCCGGTGAATATGGTTGCTCTAAGCGAGTATAAGGTAACATTTCAAAAAAAGCACCACGCCTCGACATTTCAACATCGGTCAGTTCATTTTTATAATCATCTTCAATCGATTTTCTAGCAGGAATGACACCCTCGAGTAGAGTCCATTCAAGTACTTTTTGGGGATCACCACGCAGCCATATGGCATGATCTGCGGATTGATCTGGGAATTCAGAAGCACTATTAACTGCAAGCGTCCAACCGCCGGCGATTGATGCATTTCCTCCAGGTCCTTTTGGTAAAGGAGCAACACCGTAATCCATATCTGGAGAACTACTCCGATAATAGCCAATCATCCATATCCCCGACATTCTCATTGCAACCTGTCCGTTTATCATCGGATCTTCTAACTGTTTGAGTGGTGCTGCATTGTATTTGTTATAAAGATCACCCAAAAATTGCAAACCTTTATCAGCTGGAGTAGTGTCACATGTTGCCTTCTTTGGGTAAAAAGGATCATCAACAATTTCACCTCCACCTTGCCACACAAAGGGAAGAACATACATGAGAAAATGGGGGCCAGGTTCGTTATAGATGCCTAATCCATACTGATTTTCTTTTGTCAGTTTTTGTGCGGTTGTAGCTAATTCATCCCATGTGGTCGGCATTACATTGATACCTGCATCCCTAACTAGGTCCTTTCGATAATAGATTGCAATTGGTTCCATCTCATACGGAATGCCGTACAGTCTTCCTTCTCTGGACGCTCCTTGTCGGGGCAGTTCAACGAGATCATCAAGCATTTCTTTGCTTACATACGGATCCAAATCTAGTAAAATACCCTGTTCGTAATATGTCTGCAGTACATTAGGCGGTACTTCAAATACATCAGGTCCAACCCCTCCCGCGAAAGAGGATAGAAGCTTTTCAAAATACCGTTCGAAGGCTACTTGAGTGAGTTCAACGTTTATAGTTGGGTGCTCACTATGGTATAGTTGTAATTGTTCTTCAATCCATTCTCCTCGAAAACCGCTATACTGTATTCCCCAATGAGAAATTGTTACCTTCTTTATTCCTTCAGTCGAAGAACTTTCCTGTTCACCTGCTCCAAAACATATTCCGACTACAAGCAGGACCAGAACTACTACCATCACTAATAATTTTTTTGTTGAATGTAATTGCATTTTATATCCCTCTTTATGTAATAATATTTTTTCTACACTTTTTTACTTTTTCTTATACTTAGTTATCACCTCCTTGTATGTTTTGTTAATGACGCGCATCACTCAATTAACTTCTATTTCATCCCTTCCAGGTAATGATGGGAATTTCGGGGTTTGTAGACTCTGGTACCAATAAGCGACCGAGGAAATTCGATGCTGTCCGGGAAGGTATCTTTTCCCTTTGGATTGACCGTCATCCGGTCTCCATCCGAGAGCCTGTATTGTAATCTTAATGTTTTGTTTAAAATTTATTGGATCTAAAATGTGCCATCGATACATCGAATGGCGATGCTGAGAATTATAGAGACCATCGGGGAGTATAACTTGATGCATTCCCAAAAAAGGTGTTGAATATTCTACGTATCGACCATCGACTTCCCAGTTATATGAACCACCAAAGTAATCCTCAACACCAGTTCCACATATTGTTGGATAATCTTTATCCCCATCGATATAAAATTTGATCTCTCCCTCTCCCCACCAATTATTATTATTTATGCCCCATCCCATAGTAGTCCCTACATAATGTCCTCTCCCTTTTATACCTTCCACAATAGTGTATACTTCTTTGTATGGTAGTGGATTGATGTGACGAAACTGAGCATGAAAATAGCCGGCATTCTGGGGTACAGATGTTAATGCATAATTTATTTGATAATAACATGTTCTCGTTTTTTCAGGATGGCGATTTTCAATTGTTACTACACATCTTTTATTGAACGGCATTGGCCAGAAACAGTTCAAACCTCTGTTGGGATTGACACACACCGGTAAAGAATTTACACGAACTAATGGACCCCTAGTATGCATTTCAGAATGAGTAATCCAAGGAAGAGAGAAAAAATCGGAAAGTGGCACCTCTACCGAAGGTAAAAATTGACCATCCCAATAGAACCTAATGATAAAATCTCTACCGACATAACCACCGAACCATATACTCTGTATGATCCCTGGACCCCCTATATCTGCCAATGTAAATGTCGAGTTAGGAGTAATTTCAACTGATGGAGATATTTTCCAGCCTTTTCCTAGATCTCGGGCCGCTTCCTTGCCGGCTCCGGATGTAGCCATGCCTCCCTTTCCTTTTTCACCAGTAGGATTCTCAGCTGATATCGAGCGTGATTCAGCATCCGAAAATAATGGCAGACTGCCTAAAGTGGGTATAATAAAACCATACATATTATATCTCCATAGTGTTCCATAGTGTACCAATAGTTCCAGGGTTCACTATACAATAAGGGTACAGTTGTGTCAATACTTTTTTTTTGTTATTATTCTAAAGATGAAAATAAATTTTAATGCAAATGAGCATATCTATATTCAATTGGCCGACTTATTACGGACTCAAATATACCATAAACAATTAACAAAAAAGATCCCAGGTATAAGGGAATTAGCCGAGGAGTATTCTATTAATGTAAAAACGGTAAATCGTGCGATAACCCTGTTGATAGATGAAGGACTTCTCTTTCGCGTAAGGGGCAAAGGAACATTTGTCATTAACACAGATTCTAAAGATCGAAAGTTTGCTCTTTGCGGTTGTATTTTACCGGATATTATTAATCCTAATTTCGCTAGAATTGCACAAATGTTAGAGGAAGAGGGATACAAACAGAGTCTTTCTTTTATTGTAAATGCGACTGGCAACAGCAATGGCCGTTTAATGCAAACAATGACCATGTACAAAGATAGAGGAGTAGCAGCTGTAATAATCCAGGGAGGTGCCGTTAGAAAGACCGGTTTAATCGAACAGTTAACGACATTCGAAATTCCTATTATCGGATTACATACTCGATCCACCTCTATCGATGATGTCTGGCCTGATGTACGAGCTGGAGCCCAACTAGCAACCGACCATCTTATTGAGAATTTTGAGGGACCAATTGCTTTTATTTCAGGATCAGATGAACCGGCAAAAAGAACCGGGAGATTCGAAGGTTACCGGGATTCGCATTTATCACATGGTTTAGAAGTTGATTACAGGTTTATTCAAGAGGAACAGCCTGGATATCGAGGTGGTCACAATGCTGTAAAAGAGCTGATATCTCAAAATTGTATACCGAGGTCTATTCTTTTTTACAACCAGCTTATGGCAATGGGCGGCACGAGTGCTTTGATAGCCTTGGGTTATCGTGTACCGAATGATATTGCGATAGTCGGAATAGATGATAGTGTTGAAACAGAACAAATGGTGATTCCAACCTCCACTATAAATTTTCCCTATGATGAAACTGCCAGACAATTGATTCAAATAGTTCGCAGACGAATTAACCATGACAAAGGTGAACCGCAGTCAATCCGTATTGCTCCTCGTCTTATAGTCCGAGATTCGAGTAAAATCTAGCTATATTTCTTCACCGTTTTTCCGTATACTGACGGAATGAAATCCGCGACTGTTTCTATTATAGGAAGACCTTCTTCCGGCAAATCGACACTCCTCAATTATCTCTGCGGGTATAAAGTCTCAATCGTGGCTGCCCCGCCCCAAACAACGAGGAACAAAGTCCGCGGCATCGTGACCGGTGAAGAGGGGCAGCTGGTATTCATCGACACACCCGGTTTTCACACCTCCGAAAAAAAGATGAATACCTACATGAAAGAGCTCGTTCTTTCTTCTCTCGAAGATATCGATCTTCTCCTCTATGTGGTCGATTCGACACGAATCCCCGGAGAAGAGGAAGAGGCCCTCTTTGATGTGGCGAGGAACTACTCCCCCCGGCTCATCGTTGCCGTTAATAAAATCGATGTGGTTGAAAACAGAGCGGATTTGATAGAGGAGACGATGAGGAAAAGACTTGGAGATGTCGAAATGGTGCGCGTTTCCGGGAAGGAGGGAACAGGGGCAAGTGAACTGCTGCACGCTCTCTTCAGCCGCGCACCGGAGGGGGAGCAGATGTATCCGGACGATTTTTATACCGACCAGGAACCGACCTTTCGTGCCTCGGAGATAATTAGGGAGAAAGCGATTAAACAGGTGCGTCAGGAACTTCCCCACTCGCTCTACGTAGAGGTCGCCGATATGGAAGCCGATGAAGAGTCGGAGAAATTATGGATTAGAGCATTTATCGTCGTGGAACGGGAATCGCAAAAAGGCATAGTGGTCGGGAAAGGCGGGACGGTTATCAGAGACATACGAAAAGAAGCGCAACAGGAGTTGGGAAGCCTCTTTCCCTACAGGGTCCATTTAGACCTTCGTGTAAAAGTGCAGCCGAAGTGGCGGAAAAACGATGTGCTGCTCCATAAGTTGATCCAATAGATGTATTACCTAATAAAAACCTGGTCCAGGTAACTTTTTTCCACTGAGCCCCTTTCAAAATACAGATGTAAGGTAATTGCAAAATTTACAATTGTATACAGTATAAGCATTTAACTTTT
>CAZJBZ010000310.1:0-5706 GCA_964543975.1 uncultured Spirochaetales bacterium | reverse complement strand
CCGCTGGCAGTTGTCATCGCTGCAGACAGTGAAAAAAGCGACGTTTGGATAGAAGACTGTTCAATCGCGTCAATAATACTGCAGCTTGCGGCGGAGGATATGGGGCTCGGAAGCTGCTGGATCCAAATACGAAACCGCACCACCGAAACCGGTTCTTCTTCCGAGGATTACATAAAGGAGATATGCGGTCTTCCTTCCCGTTTCGGCGTTGTGTCGATCGTAGCCGTCGGATATCCGGCTGAAAAAAAACCCTCTCACGAACAGAACGAACTGCAATTCGAGAAGGTCCATAATAACAGATTCAACAGGCCGATAGAGCATGATGACTAGCTGGAATGTTTCCGCCCCAGCGGGCCCAAGGCGGGCCTGGACACCCCTACCCTTTTACCGCCCCAGCGGTCAAACCTTGGATAAGATATTTCTGGGCAAACAGTAAAAATATCAAAGTCGGAATAGTGGCGATGGTTGACGCGGACATCAATCCGGCCCAATCAGTCTCGTATTGCTGGGTAAACTTCTCCAAGCCAACCGTTATTGTTTTTATCTCGTCCCTTCGCAGAAAAATGCTGGCAAGCATATATTCGTTCCACGAGTTGACAAAGGTAAAAATACCGACGGTCGATATTCCGGGTGCGGAGATCGGAAGGACAATCCTCCAGTAAGATATAAACTGACTGCACCCGTCGACCATAGCCGACTCTTCCAAATCGAACGGAATGGAATCAAAAAACCCCTTCAGCATCCAAATGGAAAATGGAAGGTTCCACGCCGTATAGGCAAGGATAACCGAAAAAGGTGTATCGATTAACCGCATCGTTTTGAAAATAATAAACAACGGAATAAGGAGCAGAATAAGAGGAAACATCTGCAGCATCAAAAGAAGCGTTGAGTAGAAACTGAACACACCTCCACGGAAACGGGAAATCGCGTACCCGGCGAAAGAGGCGATTGCAATACAAAAAAGGGTAACCGATGTTGATACGATCAGGCTGTTGATAACATTCCTGCCGAAAGCCGTCTTTGCTACGACGTTATACAGGTTCTCGAAATGAGGGACCCGCGGAAAGAGGCTTGATGTTCGAAGGGCTTCATCCTTCGCCTTGAGGGACGTTCCAACCATCGAGATAGTAGGTAAATTAATGAGGAAAATGAGTAAAATCAGAACAAGGTACGTAATCAGGTTTCCATATAGTTTTCTCTGTTTTCTTGTTAACATAGTAAAGCTCTCCTAAAAATCTCGTTCTTTTTGCAGGCGAAGATAGAACAACGCCATTACCAACAGGACTACCAGCATTGTCGATGCAATTGCCGAGGCATACCCCAATTCGCTCCGGAAAAAGGCCGTGTAATAGGAGAGAATGGGAAGTGTGTACGTAGCCTGACCGGGCCCGCCATAAGTCAGCAGATAAATATTCTCGAAATTATTAAACGTCCATATAAACATCAACGTCGTACATATGAGGCTGACATTTCGAATGCCCGGAAAAGTAATATAGCGAAAAGATTTGAAGAAACCGGCACCGTCTATTTCAGCCGCCTCATACAACTCTTTCGGTATACTCTGCAGCCCGGCCAGCAAGACGATCATCATAAACGGAAGGGCCTTCCACGCACTTGTAAAGACAACCGTTATTCGGGTCAAATCTTGATTCGCTAAAAAGAGAATAGGTTTCTCTATAATGCCCCAATTCCGCAGGGTACTGTTTATTATACCAATCTGATCGTTTAACACCCAGCTCCAGTTGGTCGCCGCGACAACAGGCGGCACGACCCAGGGGATGAGTGCTAACGCACGAAAAAAACCTCGAAATTTAATATCTCTGTTAAGAAGGAGAGCTAAAACCAATCCACAGAAATAGCTGATGACAACTACGAAAAACGTGTAGGTAAAGGAGTACCCGAGTACACTGAAAAACTCTTCGTCTGTAGTGATAAGTTCGATAAAATTATTTAATCCGGCAAAACCCCTCTTCCACGGCTTTAACAGATTGTACTGCATGAGGCTCAAGAACAATCCCCGCAGCAGAGGGAATATACTAATTGTGACAATTAACACGGAAGCAGGAACAAGCATCCTGTATCCGAGTGCTTTACTCTTGAGCGAATATCGTCCACCTTTCATAAAAACTCTCCTTGTCGACAAAGGCCTTATTTCGCTTTTCCTAATCTTTACACTAAACAAGCAGCTGCCGCCTCTCTGCGGCAGCTGCTATCGTCTTTACATTAAATAGCTTGCATTATTCTTCAAATGCACTTTCTACTTTTGCGGCTATGTCTTTCGCAATCATTTTATAGTCGGAATTACCGGACATAACTTCCTGAAGGGCCATTCCTATGTAGTTCTCACCTTCGATTTGGGCGAATTCAGGATAGAGTATCTCCGCAGGCCATACTGGGGATACTGATGTCGGCATTATTTTCTCCGCGATAGCACTGGCCAGCCAGTCATTCTTAAAGTAGGGATCGTTCATATAAGACATTCGAGCGGGAAACGGCCCCGCTTTCCCTTCCGGCCACAGAGGCAGGTTGTTTTCCGACCACCATTTTATGAAGGTCTTTACCTCTTCAGGATGTTTTGTCTGAGTATATCCCATCATTGAATTAAGCCACGTTAAATTTCGCGGTTTTGCGTTCTTCCCCGGTCCGGCGAAGGGGGCCATTATACCGGTATCCGCTTCTACATCGGGATAATCCCTTACTGCCTGAAGCGGGGCATGGTGATACATCGCAGCCGCGCCGCTGAAGTACATCTTCTGTGCATCGGCGCCTAAATAACCGGCAATACCTTCCGGTACCAATCCCTGCTCCAGCAGTGTGCCGAAGAACTGCAGGGTCTGGATAAATCGTTCATCTTCCACGGTAATATTGATATCTTTATCAACAATACCAATACCGTTTGTAAACATACGGTCAAGCATGACTTGGGTTGAACCATGATCAGCAACCGGAAACACAACAGCAACCTTATCCGCTTTGTCCCTTATGGCCCGGGACATTGCCAAGAACTCATCCCACGTTTTCGGATTCGGCGAGATACCGGCATCGGCAAAGTAGCTCTTTCGATAATGAGTCAGGCGGGGATCGGCATTCCAAGGGATTCCGACCTGTTTCCCTTCGTACGTATGCAGTTTGAGGCTGCCCGGTACAAAATCGTCTAATATCGGATTGTTTTCACTCTTCCACTCATCGATAATCGAATCGAGGGGAAGAATTTCCCCCATCTGGGAATACATAACGTCCTGCGGGAATGCGCCGGTACTGACATCGGGAGCAGCGCCGCTTGTTATGGCGGTGATAAACGTCTGGTACCAGTTGGTCCAGGGGGTCTGCTGCATGGAGACTTTAATATTGGGGTATTCCGCATTGAATTGCTCGACCAGTTGTTCAACTACCGGAAAGTAGCTGTCCGGAGGTCCCCACTGCATTTCCCAATATTCAAGTTCCGCCTTCTTAGCCGATCCGCCTTCCTTCTGTCCTTCCGCGAATAGCGGGGAACAAACAAACAGAACGGCGATTAATAAAGCAATAAAAACAACAATTCGTTTCATAAGTTTTTCTCCTTTTTCATTGATATTTTGTACCGAACCAGGCGGTACATGTTCGATTGTTGACGATAATTCTTTTTTATCACCTCCTTCGCGCGTGTTTTTAAGGCAGCACAATGCATCGTCTCGACCGCCGTACAGTTAAAACTCGTTGAAAATTCCGTGTCCGGGCCGCAAGGTGCCGTCTTTCTCGATGAACGCGAGATTTCCCGGCCAGCCGACAGGACCGTCCTCTTCATAGTGCAGATCGGCAACTTTACTGTAGTGAAGAGCGTGCGCGAGCCATCCGATCTTTCTTTTCTTGAGTTCGGTTAAGGTGTATTTAATATTTTCTACTCTCCAGTTATGGTCCAGTGAACCCCAGCAGGTCTCGGTCACCAGCATCGGTTTTCCCGTTTTTTCGCGAACGTCCACATAATCGTCCAAGAGTTCGATGTAGAGTTTCTTCTTCTCTTGATCGTCCTGGTCTCCGATGTAGTAGGGATGGATGAGGAGAATATCGCTGATCGGCACGACCCGTTCCAAACCCGGTTTTCTGTCTCCGGGATGCAGGCTCACACCAACCGGCGCTTTCACTTTGAGGTCCTTGCACTGCTTGTAAATGCCTTCAAGCCACGTATACTCGACCTCTTCAATCTGCTTCATCTCCTCGACCGACTTGTCGTAGGAAAACGGTTCGTTACAGGTGTCCCACGCAAGCACGCGATCGTCGTTTGCGTGTTCACCGGCAATCTCGTTCACATACTGTTTAAAGGATTCCCCTTTGTCCCGGTTCACCCAGCTCCAGCCGGGCATAAAGTGGTCGATATAGATCCCGCCGTTGTCCAGGTCCGGATCGTGCCATCTGTTGAACAGGCAGGCCACTACCTTCAAATCAAGCCTGTCGGCGATGGTCAATGCGGTCTCAAAACTGTCCCGGAATTTCTTGTGGTCTCTGACCCACGCGTCCCACGAGAGCCAGAGCCGGATTGCATTCATCTTCGGGAAAAACTGTTTTCCCCGACGCAGCTCCAATTCGGCTATCTGAGGATCGTAATAAAGCCAATTTTCGAAGCTCGTACTTCCGTAGCTCGGCTGATAGTTGAACCCTCTTACTGCTGAAAAATCCATACGTTGCCTCCTCTCTTATTAAACATTAAAAGTTATCAAAAAACTTCGAAACCGGCCCGTCACGGTATACTTTTAAACTAATTTACCTTCATTTTGTATACAAACGAAACAGCATTCGAAGTATAGTACACCCCACCAAAGCTGTCAATAAAATTTGGGCTTCTCTTAATAATCATTAAAAACTTCATGCCCCGGCCGCAGTGTTCCGTCTTTATTGATAAAGGCCAAGTTCCCCGGATGTGCCACAGGTCCGTCTTCCGGATCGTGCAAATCAGCTACCAGGCTGTAGTGGAGAGCATGCACAATCCAGCCGATACTGCGTTTTTTCAGCTCCGAAAGGGTATATTTGATATTGTCCACCCGCCACTTATCGTCCAGAGAACCCCAACAGGTTTCGGTGACCAGCATCGGTTTACCAGTTTTATCTCGAACATCACAATAGTCGTCCAACAGTTGGATGTAATCTTCTTTCGCCTGTTTGTCGTCCTGGTCCGCGATGAAGTAGGGATGGATTAAGAGGATATCGCTAATCGGTACCACTCTCTCCAATCCCGCTTTTTTATGTTTCGGATGAAGACTTACCCCTACCGGTGCCGTTGGTTTAAGGGCTTTGCAGGCATTGTAGAGTCCTTCCAGCCACCTATATTCCGCCTCTTCGACCGGTTTCAGTGCATCATTCCAATCGGTATAGGAAAACGGTTCGTTACAGGTGTCCCAGGCCAGAATCCGATCGTCCTTCGCGTGGCCCCCCACAATTGCCCGGATGAAATCGGAAAAACTCTTCCCCTTGTTCCTGTCCAGCCAGCTCCACCCGGACACGAAATGGTCCAGATAGATACCGCCGTTGTCGAGAAACTCGTTGTGCCAGCGATTAAAGAGACACGGCATGACCTTGACTCCTACTCTATCCGCAATGGTCAACGCCGTCTCGAAGTGCTCCTCGAACTGTTTCGGTCCCCGCACCCAGGCGTTCCACGACAGCCATAGTCTGACCGCGTTCATACCGGGAAAAAACTCCTTTCCCCGACGCAGCTCCAATTCGGCAATTTCC
>CAZJBZ010000309.1:0-5757 GCA_964543975.1 uncultured Spirochaetales bacterium | reverse complement strand
ATCCGGTTATTCCCAGAGCGATCAACATCACCCAGAAACTGGATGAAGACAAGGCCAATGCCATGACGATGCCGCCAAGCAGACCGCTGCCGGTTAAGATTATCCTATCATCAACATGGGTCCTCATGAAAGAGAGACTGAAGCGTCCCGAACCGATACCAACGGCAATGATCGCCAACGCGAGGGAACCTTGAAATTCATTGACGGCAAATTTTTCCTGCACCATCGGATTGACCCATGACATGAGGGTCACCAGAAAAAGGCCGTGAAACCCCGCCATGCACGGTATCCATATCCACTCCTTAAGCGGCTTTTTTTCATAACCCCTTTTCGGGGCCCCCGATTCCCTCCCCAGCCCACCTTCGGCGGGTCCCTGCCGTTCCGCCGCGTTAGTATCGGCTTTAGCCCCCGTTTTGATGTAAGGCGCGACGATTACTATGATAAAAACGAGGCAACATCCGATGAAAAGGAAATTAAATCCGTACGGAACACGAAAACTGAAGCTGTCCAGCCCCCTGACCCGAGCGAATTCGAGCCACGCCCCGATGCCGGGAGAGGAAACAGCCGAAGAGGAAAACCAAAGTGCCGAAGCAAGTGCCATGATTCGTCGTAACTGTTCGGGATAAAGCTCCGCGGTCATTGTCGCGTTGCCGTTGGCTATAAGAGCGGCTGAAAGACCGAATAGAGCCAAACCGGGCAAGAGCATGACCATACCCCTGGAGGCGATCACAATGCCCGCGCTTACGAGGACCCCTGTCAAACCGACTACCGTAACCTTAACAGCTCCTACTCTGTTGGTTATGTTACCGACAAACGGGGCGAAAAGAATCATACCCACATGGACGGCGCCTAAACAGACGCCCAATTCAGTTTTTGAAAGCCCGAAGACCCGCTGAAACGTGGGGCCGCAGACCATACTTGAAACAAAGGTAATCTCTAAGGCGATATTGGTGAGGAAGATTATTGAGACCGATTTTCTTCGACGACCCATCTCATTTTCCACCCGCAAGGGCCGATTTCCGGTTCTTCCTCGGGTCCGTAACACCGTAGTGCATAATGACCATCCCTGCAACGGTAATCCCAAGGGCGCTAAGAAACATCGGCAAATAACCGAACGATTCAATAATCCACCCTCCAATTATCGGAGCCAGCAAGGTCGGTATACCTAAAATGGTACTGGAAAGAGCGACAAAGGTCGGCAGTTCATCCTCATGACAGAATTCCATCGTGATGGTGTTGCGCGTCACCTGAAGACCGAAAAAGGAGAGACTCATCAGAATAAAAACAGGAACAAGCCACACTCCGGACTGGATCAGAAGGACCAGCAGAAGAGATCCGATTCCTAAGAGTGACACCAATTGTGTGGCCACTTTATGACCCGCCTTGTCACCGATTTTGCCGATGACCCATATTCCGAAAGTTTGGCTCAGGAGCGAAACCAAGGTCAGAGTAGCGGCGAACTGATCGCTGATCCCGAACACTCTTTTTCCGTAAACGACGTAAAAGCCGACACCCATCGTGCCCAAAATGAGAAATGTCTGGCTTACAAGATACCGAGTGAAGTTTTTATTCTCTTTTAAAAGCGCCGGTAGTTTTCGAAAATAATCTCTTCCGAGAGGAATATCGAATTCCGGTTTCTTTTCAGGCTCTCTATTGAGGGCCAAAAAGGTAAACGATACTGTTTTGAATACAAACGCAAAGAGGAAACAGAGTCCGAAAGAGACGGGAAAAGAAAGGGTGTCGAGGATATATCGCGCGGCTAAGGTCCCCCCTATCCCCAAACCGCTGCCGATAGACATACCGAGACCGAACATCATTCCCCGTTTGTCGCGATGGATTACTTTCGCGAGCATCGCTTTCCACGCAGGAGCAGCCAGTCCGCCGCTTCCCCGTGAAAGCAGGAGATTAAACGCAAGCATACAGTAGGCAAACCAATGGGGAGCATCCGGAAAAAGGAGGATGGAGAGAGCGATAAAAAGATACGGCAGCCTCTCCATCGAACTGACTGCAACGACATACGGTTTTTTCTTCGCCAGTGTCAACGCTTTTCGTGCGGTAAAA
Source organism: uncultured Spirochaetales bacterium (assembly GCA_964543975.1). Taxonomy (GTDB): domain Bacteria; phylum Spirochaetota; class Spirochaetia; order SPDA01; family CAZJBZ01; genus CAZJBZ01. The sequence goes on along the minus strand of CAZJBZ010000309.1, from coordinate 3,696 downwards.
ATTTGAGGCAGCAAAAAACCGACCTGCAGAATGGCCGGAATAATGCCGATCAACACTTCAGATTCGGTAAGATAACTTGCATACAGCGGCAGTATTGTCGTGGTAAAGACGAAGGAGTTTGCCAAATGAAGGGCGCTTAAATCTCCCGCGTTAACGACAAAATTCCATCGTTCATTTTTCCGAATGAAATGCCGATAGCCGTCCGGTGAGTCCATGGTTGGCCGGTTCGCCTATTACCCGAGATCCATGGTAATTTCTCTTCCCTCACGATTCGACAGAAAACTTGCATCCAGGTATTTCTGTACCTTCCAGCCGTTATAGAAATCACTTAGGTCCTCTTTACCGGTCCTGATCCACTCGACAAACCGTTCGATGTTCGTCGGCGTTTTCTCGGCATCCTTTACCGCCCACTCCGTTTCGTCGGTTTCTAAGAGCCGATACTGTTCCCGGGACAGGTTTGCGTCAAATTCAAGCGTTCCGAGTTCCCCGTAGACCCTGATAAACTCACGGTTTCGATATCCCGGGGCCCATCGTGTCGAATGAATGGAACCGATCGCGCCCGATTCGAATACAACGGTCGAGACGAAGCTGTCGTTCGCGTCAAACTCATACTCCTCAATTTTATTGTTCGGGACCCCTTTATCGAAGTTTTCCAATTTGCAGAAAATCTTGGTGATATCACCACACAAGAATGCCGCCATATCGTAGATGTGGCATCCTAAGTCACCTAAGGTTCCCATACTGCCGTGTTTTGTAGAAAGGCGCCATAAGAAAGCCGGTGTTGTCTGCCAATTGCTGCCGCTTGCGGTTGTAAGCCAGCTTTGCAGATAACTCGCTTCAACATGGACAATCCGTCCTATGTTCCCCTTTTCGATAAAATCACGCGCCCATTGCAGACCCGGGAAATTCCTTTTCGAGTAGTTGATCATGTTCGGTAACCCGGCCTTTCGGGCCGCCTCCAACATCCTGTCGGCTCCCTCCATCGTGGCCGCCATCGGTTTCTCGCAGAGGACCGGAATTCCGGCCTCGAGCGCGGCGATGCTGATCTCGGCATGACTGGAATCGGGAGTGATTATCGAAACTCCGTCCAACTCTTCCGCCTCGAGCATCTCTCTGTAGTCCGTGTACACCTTTTTAATTCGCCACTCTACTCCGAACTCGGCCGCCGCCTCTTTATCGACGTCGCAGCAGGCAGATAGCTCTACATCCTTTCCTTCATTGAAAAGCCTTGCATGGTGCTTTGCCATTTTTCCGGTACCGATAATGCCGATTTTCGTCATGTGTCTCTCCCTCTATAGATCTTCTAAAGAATCGAATTCAATTTTATCGTCTTCAAACTCCATAACCACGACACTGTCAATCGGATGGGGCCGCTTTTCGGGCGCCGATATCTTCAGTCGATGCTGGTTGAGAGAAGACATATAGTAGTGTTCAAAATCCAGGTCTTTCTCCGGTTCATTCAGAAGATAAATCCGCTTTATTTTGTTCCTGATCGTGTGCAGATGGAGGACCTGTTCCGACCATGTGAAGATGTGGAAAAACAGTTTCCCGGGCTTGTAGGTGACCCCCGCCCACTCAGAATAATCGTACGGGAAAAGAGGCGCGGGCCGGGTGCCGTAGATCGACTCTCCGTTTTCCTTCATCCATTCACCGACCGTGTTCAAAATATTCACACTCGGTTTCGGAATAATACCTTCCGCGGTGGGGCCGACGTTGAGAAGATAGTTCCCCCCTCTACCGTTTATGGTCACGAGAAGGCGCAGCAGCTTTTCAGGGTCTTTCCAATTATCGTCGAAATATTTATAGCCCCATGTATCGTTCAAGGTCGCGGGTACTTCCCAATCACGTTTGATGGGAAGACTGGGGATGAGGTTGTCGCCGGTGGAGATATAATCACCTAATTGGTTGCCGATGCGTCCGCTTACCAGACAATTTGGCTGCAGCTGTTTCACGTAATCGTACAATTCCTGGCTGTATTTTTTTTCAACGTTTAAGGGAGTATCGAACCAAATAAGACCGATGTCACCGTACTGCGTCAAAATCTCTTTGAGCTGAGGTTTGCCTTTTTCATCTAAATATTTCTTGAAATCTTTCTCGTTTTCATTCGGCCAGTCCCAGGTATTCCCGACCGCGTCCTTTTCATGCCAGTCCTGTACCTGTGAATAGTAAAAGCACAACTTTATCCCCGCCTTCCGGCACTCTTCGGCCAGATCGGCCATCGGGTCTTTCTTGTACGGGGTCGCGTCGACAATGTTGTACGGCGAGCAGTGACTCTTATACATTGCGAAACCGTCATGATGTTTCGCCGTAATTGTCAGGTATTTCATTCCCGTCTCTTTCGCCAGATTCACCCATTCTTTCGCGTTAAATTGCACCGGATTGAACTGCTCCGCCAGTTTCTCATACTCTTTCACGGGAATTTGCCCGGTATGCATTATCCATTCTCCGATAAAATCTGTCTTCCACCCTTTCCATTCCCCGGCGGGAACGGCATAGAGCCCCCAATGGATAAACATCCCGAACTTGGCGTCCCGCCACCATTGTATCGTTGCATCACTTATAGCCATAACCAAACTCCTTAACATTGATATGCTTGCCGGTACAAAATAGCACACCGGTAATTGCTTGTCTACTGAACACCAAAACAGTGATGGGTAGATTTGCTCGCTCAACGGCTATAGTTTTCGCACCTTACTACGATACTTTCCGCGAAAAATTCAGTATACCCGATTTATGCATGACATTTTACATGACAATAATGCTGATATCTTTTCTTTGTTGCGCTCAAAAATATCTCAGTCTTAACTATCGCTTTTACAGCTTTCATATAATTACTTTTAATATAATAATTTATTTTTACAGTACAATCCTCTCTTATCGAATAGCAAATCGGCGCTTCCGGTTGAAAGCTAAAATATTCTTAGGCGTGATGGTTTTATAAACAATACACACAGGATATGTATGACATTTTGCATGACAAATAGAGAGGGTGCTTTTTTCCTGGAAGACCCGAGAGTAGGCGCGGCGGGTTGCAGGCAGAGGGTTGCAGGATGGGAACAGAAAGCGTAAGATGTTTTCGACACAGGAAAAAATCAACACGATGCGGAGAGTTTTTTATGAGTACCGAACGACCAAACATCATTTTTATCATGTCCGACGATCACGCTTCCCACGCCATGAGCTGCTACGGAAGCAAAATCAATACCACACCCAACTTAGACCGGATCGCCGAAGGAGGAATGCGGTTTGATAACTGTTTCTGTACAAACTCGATCTGCACTCCCAGCAGGGCGGCGATCTTGGCCGGTACCTATAACCATGTGAACGAGGTGACCACCCTGGATACGCCCATGGACAACCGCCTCAACACCTTCCCCAAGCTGCTGCAGGGAAACGGCTATCAGACGGCCATGTTCGGGAAGTGGCATTTGGGTACCGGACCGGACCACTGTCCCACCGGGTTCGATGACTGGGCAGTGCTGCCTGGTCAGGGCCTGTACCACAATCCGGAGTTTATCTTTAAAAGCGAGAACCTCGAAAAGGACGGCGGGGAGCGCAGGACGGTACAAGGGTACGTTACCGACCTTATCACCGACATGAGCCTCGAATGGCTCCAAAACAGGGACAAGGAGAAACCGTTCTGCCTCCTCTACCACCATAAGGCACCCCATCGGGAATGGGAACCGGATGAAAAAC
>CAZJBZ010000308.1:0-5761 GCA_964543975.1 uncultured Spirochaetales bacterium | reverse complement strand
GCTCGGAAGCCAAGGGTTCCTACGCGCTGGGCACCGGCAACTCCGTCCCCGAGTACGTCCCGGACGACCACTACTTCGCCATGACCCGGGCGGCGCTGGAAGGGTGATCAACCGACAACTTCAATGTGGGCTCGTACCCCTGGGGCCTCTGCAATACGAACGTCACATGTAACAAGTACCGCCTCCAGTGCTTCCGCAAGTGCTACATATAGTGCATCGTAGGCGGTTAGATTATGTCGTAATGCCCAGACACGCCGAAGGAACGGATCGTGTGGATACCGATAAATAGGAAAATCGTAATAATCTTCCAGCGCCTGTTCCGCCCGTTCCTCTACAATTTCAGATTTCAGTGTATAACGTCTCAACACTTGCATAACTTCTATATCGATAAGGTGCGGGGCACACAAAACCTCCTCCTGTCCGAACAACCGGTCGGAGCAGATATCTGCAAGCTGTGTCTGTAAAAGCAGTTCAATGATTACAGATGCATCTACCACAATCATGTCAGGTGCCTATCGGCTCTCCCTCTCGGCCCGTACAGCTTCCGCCGGTGGCACTATCGGTTCGGAAACGGGTCGCGTCTGAAAACGGTTTCGTAACTCCTCTACAGTCGGTTTGTCGGCGGTTCGTTTTATTTCTTCCAATAGATAGTCCGATAGAGACAATCCGGCCAGCGCTGCTCTCGCCTTTAACCTTCTATGAATCTCATCGGGTACGTGTCTTATTTGTATCATTTTCATGTTTATAACATACTTGCATGTTTAATACATGTCAATAGTTGTGTGCTCGAAACAGAATAGCTGCTATCCCGGCACTACACCAGAAATTCGTTCACTTGCGTAAAAAATATTTCCGATTTACTATATCATTTTAATGGGTGATTATGGGAAAACCTTCCGTCGTATTTAACCGAAAAGAAAAACTCATCTGCTCTGTGTGCGTCTTCTTTCTCTATTCCATCGCCTATTTGAAACTGCTCGTTAATATGAGAAACCTCGATTATTTGACCCCCTATCTTTTTCAATTCCAACTTCTCTTTCTCATACTGATCGGGCTGCTTGGAATCAATCTATTCGTTAACTCTAAATTCGTTTCTCTCATACTTCTCCTCTTCAAGTTTATTATCATCCTGATGATGGGCATCCCGCAATCATATGACCTACAATTCGAAACGATGTTAACCGCAAGCTTACTGCTGGAAACCACATTTATCGTCTCTACAATACTGAGTTTATTTATCGGTACAGCTTTCATCGCTATTACGATAAGTTTTCAAAGACAATACAACTTCTTTGAATTGAAGACTGCCGCCCCCGAACCGATAGAAATCATTGTCTATATTCTCATCTCAGGATCTCTTCTATTCGGTTTTATCCTGTTTCAACAGCTTCGGTATAAATTCTATCAAAAACGAAATGCATACCGACAACTGGAAGCAATCAATATCGACCTGGTTAAGACCAATATCAAACTACAGGATTATGCTATTTTCGGACGAGAAGAGGCGATGCTTTTAGAGAGGAGGAGGATTTCACAAGAAATCCACGATTCATTAGGCTACACACTTGTCAATCTTAATATGATGATCCAGGCGAGTCTCGGCATAATCAAAAACGGGCAGTCTCAATTGAGAGAAATCCTCAATTCTGCACGTGACCATGTGAAGGGAGGAATAATCGATTTACGAAAGGCGGTTCAATCGATGCGTGAAGCAGCAGAGCCGAAACAAAGCAGTGTCCATCTCTTTTTTAATCTGGTGAAAACGGTATCTCATATCACACAGAAAGACATTTCGATACACTTCGGCAACATGCCATGGTATCTGGATGACGAAATCGAAAAAACTATTTTCAGACTTATTCAGGAAGGCATTACAAATGCGCTGCAGCATGGGGAGGCTGAAAAAATCGTCATTATATTCTCCAAAGAAAACAACGGGTTAAACATCTCTCTCAGTGACGACGGTATAGGTGTAGCCGATATCCAGGAAGGTTATGGTATCATAGGCATGAAAGAAAGAATTCATAAATTAAACGGGTACCTATTAGTTAACAGCGGCCCGGAAAGCGGTACATCACTTATAGCGTGGATACCCCTCTATAGCTATGGGAAGAAAAAGGATTATGAAGAAAATAAAAGTGTTCTTAGTGGATGATCAGGTACTCTTTTTAGAGAGTCTCAAACTGCTTCTCAATACCACGACAGCGGACATGGAAATCGTGGGAATTGCCTCCGACGGAAGCGATATTGTAGACCAGATTGCGGACTCAAAACCCGATATCGTTTTAATGGACGTCCGAATGCCGAATATCGACGGGGTAGAGTGTACCCGCCGCATTCTTAAACAATTTCCTGCTATCAAGATAGTCATGCTGACTATCTTTGACGATGATAAGTACGTTACCGAAGCACTCAATATCGGAGCAAGCGGGTACCTTCTCAAAGACATTCATCCTTCGTTTCTCTTGGAAGCCATTCGTTCGATCTATAACGGCGGTATGCTGATTTCTCCCAAAATAGCCCAAAAAGTTCTTCACAAATTGTCGGCTGCTCAGGGCACAACCGATCCATTTCAAAACGAGGACGACAATAAAATTTTGCGGAGCTTAAGCAGCCGTGAAAAAGAGGTACTTATCGAAGTCTCTAAAGGACAAAGCAATCGACAGATTGCGGAAAAATTGTTCATAGCGGAACAGACGGTAAAAAACCATCTTAGCTCAATCTATTCCAAGCTGGGGATCCACGACAGGTTGGAAGCGATCCTCATGGTTCGGGATATTCTACAGAACAAATAACCGGACCGGTTTTCATGCACGGTCGATGAAGCGTGGGAGCAAACAGAGTAGTACTTCGGGACTACCCCTGATAGTACTCTTCTAAAAAGAGTACCGAAATCAGTACTCTTTTCCTATTTTTCCCTCACTCTCCCCGGTCTATAATAGTTAAATCAACAATGAGAAAGGTGTGAAGGCCGTCGATATGATAAAAGTAAAAACATACTTCAAAAACAAAATCCTTCGTAGAGAAATGGGGGAAGGATTTCTCTTTATTCTCCCCTGGCTTGTCGGTTATATCGTTTTTACAGCCGGACCGATCTTAGTCATGTTTGTTTTAAGTTTTTTTCAATACGATTTATCGACAGCGAGCTTTGTTCTCCTGGAAAATTACAAGGCCCTCACAAATGATCCGTTATTCTGGCAATCGCTCCGTGTAACACTCACTTACTCGGCAATCATTATTCCCCTCGGCCTTGTGTTGGGCCTCGGCATAGCGCTCCTTATGAACCAGAATATTGCCTTTCGCAATATATTCAGGACCATCTATTACTTGCCGGCCATCATGTCCGGGGTTGCAGTGGCTCTCCTCTGGAAATGGGTTTTCAACCCGGAGTTCGGCCTTATCAATTATCTGTTGTCGTTTGTGGGAATACAAGGTCCGAAGTGGCTTGCCTCTCCCCAATGGGCACTCCCCTCACTCGTCATCGTCGGGTTATGGGGGATCGGGCGTACCATGCTCATCTACTTAGCGGGACTGCAGAACATCCCGACCGATTTATATGAGGCGGCCATCATAGACGGCGCGAATCCCATACGACGGTTTTTCAGCGTCACCCTACCTATGTTGTCCCCGGTCATTCTCTTCAACGTTATAATCGAGATGATCGTCTCGTTTCAGGTATTTACAGTGGCCTATGTTATGACCCAAGGCGGACCGAATTTTGCCACCCTCTTCTACGCGCTCTACCTCTACAGACAGGTATTGATCTACTCGCAATTTGGATACGGAAGTGCAATGGGTGTTGTTCTCTTCTTTATCGTTCTCCTCCTAACAATGTTCATCTTCCGGTTTTCCCGAAAATATATCTATTACGCAGGACAGTAATCTATGGAAAAGTATAAGAGTGCATTATCATCCTGGCTTGGTCGAAAAAGCATACAGCGTATTTTAGGTCGGATATTGATCTATCTCATTATCTTGGCCGGCGCTTTCTTCCTCCTCATCCCACTGTTTTGGACAATATCATCCTCATTTAAAATGCCGTCCGAAATCTTCATCTTTCCGCCCAAATGGATCCCGGACACGTTCCAATGGGAGAACTATCCAAAATCATTCAGCATCCTCCCCTTCGGCAGGTTCGCACTCAACAGCGCACGCATAAGCGGTCTTGTTATCCTCGGATACATGCTCAGCGCACCCCTTGCCGGGTTCGCGTTCGCCCGCCTCAGATTTCCCGGCCGCGATGTTCTCTTCGTCTTTGTTCTCTCCTCGATGATGCTTCCCTATACCGTAACAATGGTCCCCCATTATATCCTGTTCAATAAGCTGGGGTGGATAGATTCGATCAAACCGCTCGTTGTCCCCTCCTTTCTCGCGGGACAGTTTGCAGGGGCATTCTTCATCTTCCTACTGCGGCAGTTTTTTCTGACAATTCCAAACGAAATGAACGACGCTGCCCGGATAGACGGCTGCAACACCTTTCAAATGTACTACCGCATTTTCCTGCCGCAAGCGAAACCGGCCATTGGAATAATCGCAGTCTATTCCTTTATGTGGACGTGGAACGACTTCCTCATGCCTCTCATCTATTTGAAAGACCTAAGGAAGTTTACTTTTGCCGTGGGATTGAGTTTTTTCCAGGGTGCCTACCAAACCTACTGGCATCTTTTGATGGCGGCAACGGTTATCGCTATCCTCCCATGCATCGTTGTTTTTATGGTAGCGCAGAAAGCGTTCATACAAGGCATTGTCGTTTCGGGGGTAAAGGGATAAGAGAACAGATATGGAATACAAAAACAATTGTACAGAAACAAAAGAGAGATTTATCAACTGGTGGAACCGCGGCAAAACCGATCGGCCTTTAGCCTGTTTTGCCGCGACGCGGAAAAAACAGACAGGACCGCTTGAAGAAATACCGCCGGTCGGCACTGTCGCCGATCTCTACCTCGATGTTGATCGGCTCTTAAAACAGTTTCGCAACTATCTTCGCACCCACAAACTCTACGCAGATGCGTATGCAAGTTTTTCCGCGAATATCGGCCCGGGGTCGATGGCTCTCTATTTAGGAAGCGAACCAATCTTTTCGGAACAGACAGTTTGGTTCGAACCGTGTGTGGAGTCGTGGGATGATTTTGGTCCGCTCCGGTTCGATCCAAAAAATCGATGGTGGAACCATCATATGCAGATGATTTCTACTGCCCATGCCCAGTCGAACGGAGGTTTTATCGTCGATATTCCCGATATTGTGGAGAATGTCGATATCTTAGCCGCCATGCGAGGTCCTCATGAGTTCTGTTTCGACTTAATCGATCAACCGGAGTTGATGAAGAAATATATCGATCAGATCGATTCGCTCTATTTTACTTACTACGATGCCATGTATGACACTGTAAAACTTGAAGATGGCAGTTGCAGTTACACCGCTTTTCAAATATGGGGTCGGGGAAAGACTGCCAAGGTGCAATGTGATTTTGCGGCCCTCATGTCTCCGAACCAATTTCGGGAGTTTGTCCAGCCTTCCCTCCGAAAGCAGTGCAGCAGACTTGATTATTCTCTCTACCACTTAGACGGCCCGGACGCGGTGAAACATCTCGATACACTGATGGAGATCGAAGAACTCGACGCATTGCAATGGACCCCCGGTGCGGGAAAACCGGACGGCGGTGATGAATCGTGGTTCCATATCTACGATAAAGTTAAAGCGGCCGGGAAATCGCTCTGGCTCTATCTGCAGAATGGGGGCGTCGACGGATGCATCGCAAGC
>CAZJBZ010000307.1:2879-5779 GCA_964543975.1 uncultured Spirochaetales bacterium | reverse complement strand
TCGGACCAGCCCGGAGTGTAAGCGAGTGAGAGGTGGGCCCCGCCCAATCCTACCAGCATTCCGCCGATAACGGTGTAGATGTACCGTATCTTGATCACGTTGATTCCCACAGCGTCTGCAGTATAGGGGTTTTCTCCGACGGCCCGCAGGTTGAGTCCCTTTTTTGTTCTATAGAGGTAAAACCAAGCTATCGGGATAAGGAGGTAAACGATATAGGTAAGCGGGTCTTGGTTAAAAACCGCACCGACAATCGGCAGTCTGCTGAGGCCGGGGACAGCGACAGGTGTGAACTTTTCCGCCGCCATTCCTACGAGGTAGTGGTTATTCGATGCCGGGCCTAATCGCTGCCCTAAAAAGCCGGCCATCCCGGAGCCGAAGAGGGTTATACTCAAACCGCTTACTACCTGGTTCGCCCGCATGGTGACCGAAAGAAAGGCGTGGACCAGCGCCAGGAGGGCCCCGACCGCCATTGCGGTACAAACGGCGAGCAGCAGACTGCTGCTGTAATAGACCACGGCAAAAGAGGTGACCGCTCCCATCAGCATCATCCCTTCCAAACCCAAGTTGAGAATGCCGGACCGTTCGGTGTAGGTTTCTCCGATAGTGGCGTAGATGAGTGAGGTACCGGCGCGAAGCGTGATCGCGATAATCGACCCGATAAGAGCCATCATGCCGGTCCCTCCTCTGCCGCTTTTCCGTTTTCACGCACGACGCGCAGCCGGTATTCGGTAAAAAGATTTCCCGCTAAAAGAGGAAAAAGGATGAGCCCTTGGAGGACCAATCCTACCGCGGAAGGAAGCCCCATCATCATCTGGACCTGGTCCCCCCCGACCAGTAGCCCCGCCATCAACAGGGCGACAAAGAGAACGGCAATCGGATTGAGCTGGGCCATCCAGGCAACGATAATGGCGGTATACCCGTAACCGACCGAAAGCCCCTGCTGCAGCCGTCGTGAAATGGCTGTTACTTCACAGGCCCCCGCCAGTCCGCACAGAGCCCCCGAAAAGAGGATCGTCAGAATGATGTTTTTTGTGATGTTGATTCCCTGTACTTTCGCCGCGGTCTTGTTGTTACCGATGACCTGTATTTCGAATCCCCATTGGGTCCTTTTAAAAATAAAGAGAACAATAAAAGCAAAGAGTACCGCAAAAACCAATCCTAAATGGGCCCTCCCCGCGATACGGGGCAGCCATGCCGTTTGGGGAAATTGCTCCGTCCCCGGAAATCCGTATCCTTTCGGGTCGCGCCACGGACCGTAGTAGAGGAACTCGGCAAAAAGGATTGCCACATAGTTGAGCATGAGGGTCGTCAAGGTTTCATCGACTTTTATTTTTGCATGGAGGGTTGCCGGTATTCCGGCCCACACCGCGCCCCCGATCATGCCGGCAACTATAGCCGCGGGTAAGACTAAAAAGGGGGGAAGACCGTTTACGGCATAGAGGGCGACCCATGACGCTGCAATTCCGCCCCACACCAATTGTCCCTCGGCCCCGATATTCCAGAACCGAAGGCGGAACGCTATGGAAACACCCAGACCGGTCAACATAAGGGGGATTGCTTTGACAAGCGTTTCTTGAAAATTGGACCATGAACCGAAAGCCCCCCGAAACATGGCGGCGTAGGTGGTCAGCGGATTGGCCCCTGAAGCACCGAGAAGGACGGCCGCTAAAAGGAGTGAAATAAAAAAAGAGACGATGGGGACGATAACATAAGTCTTTCGGGAGAGGGTTTTACGCTTTTCAAAAAAGAGCTTCAATTCGGCCCCCCGTTATTCATGTTTCCTTGCCGTGCAGCTTCATACGGCATTCCCGCCATCATCAATCCGATGGTTTGAATGTCCGCCTCCCCGCATGTCACCTCTCCCATGATCGACCCTTCGTATAAGACGGCTATTCGGTCGGCTATTCTCATTAATTCATCAATTTCTTCCGAAATCAGCAGTACCCCGTTGCCTCTGTCGCGCTGTTCGAGCAGCATGGTGTGGACAGCTTCTATCGCCCCTACATCCAGCCCGCGTGAAGGATAGCTCGCAATAAGAACGCCGCCGCAGGCATCGATCTCTCGCGCCAAAATGGTTTTTTGGATATTGCCGCCTGAGAGAAACTTTACCGGCGTATTTGTCGAGGGTGTGGAAATACTGAAGAGTGAAATCATCTTTTCGGCAAACTGCAGTAAACGGGTCGGATGCAGAATTCCTCTGTGGGAATAGGGCTTCTTCCTGTACCCCTTTAAAGCGAGATTAGAAGCAACGCTCATATCACCGGCCACTCCCATAGCAATTCGATCGGACGGTATAAAACTGACACCGCTGTTGATTATGTCGATTGTGGCATGATTAGTCTTGTCACTCCCTTTAACCTTTATAGTACCGGCCGTAACCTTACGAAGCCCCATGACTGCCGAGGTCAGTTCCCGCTGCCCATTGCCCGCGACTCCGGCAATACCGACAATTTCTCCCGTACGGACGGTAAGATTTATCCCCTTTAACGCGGGTAGTCCCTTATCGTCGAAAGCACGTACATTGTCTAATTCGAGGACCATTTCTCCCGGTACTGCCTCTTTTTTTTCGACACAAAAGAGGACTTCTCGTCCCACCATCAGTTTTGCCAAGTCGCCGGGAGAGGTGTCTTTCGTGTTTTTTACCGCGATTGCTTTACCGTGACGGAGTATTTCCACTCTGTGTGAAAAACGAAGAACTTCTTCCATTTTATGGGTAATAAAAACGGCCGATTTCCCTTCGTCGGTCATTTGACGAACTATGTGATTGAGCTGTTTGGATTCCTGAGGAGTGAGTACTGCCGTCGGTTCATCGAGGATAAGGATGTCGGCACCCCGATAGATCATTTTTAAGATCTCCACCCGCTGCTGCTCCCCCACACTCAACTGCCAAATGGAGGCAT
>CAZJBZ010000307.1:0-2869 GCA_964543975.1 uncultured Spirochaetales bacterium | reverse complement strand
CACCTGTAAATTATACTGTTCGGAAAGTTTCCCGATTTCGGAGGCAATTGTGTTTGTGTCGGGTATAAATCGAAGGTTGTCCATTCCCAGAACGATATTCTCAGCCACGGTCATCGATTCGATAAGCATAAAGTTCTGATGAACCATTCCGATGCCTAATGCCGCGGCATCTTTTGGAGAATTGATATCGACCCGCTTGCCTCGGACCTTGATTGCACCTTCATCAGGTCTGTAGAGACCGACGAGGATGTTCATCAATGTGCTCTTTCCGGCCCCGTTTTCACCTAAGAGTGCCAAAACTTCACCGGGATAGAGCTGTAAATCGATCGAATCGTTTGCGCGTATGCCGGGAAACAATTTTGAAATGCCCGACATCTCCAGAACAGGAGGGCCGGGCATTGCGCGATTTTCCGTCATGAAGCGGTTATTCTGTTTTTCCGATAACGCCTTCGACGAAGAAGCTCATATTGAGCATGTCGGAATCGGACATTTTTTCACCTTTTTCTACAACGACATCTCCGTTTTGATCTTTAATTGGTCCGTAAAAAACGTCCCAATTACCGCTTTCGATCTTTGCACGGGCATCGCTTACCATCTGTTTAACATCTGAGGAAACTTCCGGACTAAAATCGGCGAGACCGACAACTCCGTCTTCGAGGCCCCCCCAATACTGATGTGTTTCCCAGGTTCCGTTCAGTGCTTTCCCGACGGTATCGATGTAGTAGGTCCCCCAATTCCAGATTGCACTGACTAACACCGAATCACCGACAAACTGCCCCATATCGGAATCGTAACCGATACTGTACAGCCCGCGCTCTTCCGCGGCTTTTTGCGGTTCGGTGGTGTCCTGATGCTGAGCGATCATGTCGGCTCCCGCGTCGAGGAGAGCTACTGCGGCTTCCCGCTCTTTTGTCGGGTCGTACCACGTGTTGGTCCAGACGACACGTACTTCGGCATCCGGATTAACGGAGCGTACGCCTAACGTGAAGGCGTTGATTCCGCGAATAACTTCGGGAATAGGAAACGCGGCGACGTAACCGATGATATTTTTTTCAGTGTATTTTCCGGCAACAATACCGCTTAAGTACCTGGCCTGATAGATGCGCCCGAAATAGGTGGCCATGTTGTCCGCGGTTTTGTATCCGGAGCAGTGTTCGAAGATAACGTTGGGAAACTCGGCGGCCACTTCGAACATGGGGTCCATATAGCCGAATGAGGTGGCGAAAATCATATCGTAGCCTTGCTGTGCGTATTGCCGTATAACCCGGGTGGCGTCCGGTCCCTCGGGAACATTCTCGATATACTTGGTTTCAATTTTATCCCCGTATTCTTCGACCAGCTGTTTCCTGCCCCGGTCGTGTTCATAGGTCCATCCCAAATCTCCCGGCGGTCCAATGTACACAAAGGCGATCTTAAACGCTCCTTCTTCCGTTTCCGCTTCCGCTGAGGACTGCTCCTGCTCACCGGCGCCAAAGCTCATGAGAGGTACAAGCATGAGTACCGCTACAAAAAAGAACAACACAACCTTTTTCATTCTTTCCTCCATTTTTTTTTATTGTAATGTCGGGCCATTTTATAGCATCCGGAAGTAAAAATAAAGTACTCATTGAGTACTTTATTTTTACAATAGAAGAAAGGAGGCACCTATGACACAGAAGAATGACGTCGTATATCCGGGGTGGATGAACGGTCGCCCACTCCTGCCCCGCACCTCGAAATAGCTCGTCCCGCGTTTGCCCTGTACTCTCCCCGCCTCCCGGTTGACAAAAGCTCCGTTTTGTCCTCACAATTTCCAGGAGAGGGAGTATGGCTCATGAGAATCCTCACAATGCAGGCCCCGCATCTATTCAGCATTATCTCTATCTCAACGCCCGGCAAAAAACGAGCGATGAGCAATCCTCTGCCGTGGTTCCTCGACAAATAGCCAATTCGGACCTGTCCGCTTCCGGACCCGAACCGCGGGAGGTCGATGAAAAATCCGATACAAAAACAGACTCTGAAACGAAACACGGTTGCAAACGGATAATAGCAGCTGTAAAACGAGCGGGAGAAGAGACGCTTTTCGAACTTTCCGCGACACTGCTCATCCTGGGAATGCTTGCAGTTAAAATGGCTTTTCTTTCTCAGACCGATGCCGTCCATGAAGAGTGGCTGCGGCAGTTTACAATCCTGTATGCTATTCTTTCCGTTCTCTCTTTAAGTCTTATTTTTGTCGGTCGGCAGGAGGCGAAGTTCGTCCTTTTCGTTTTCATCGTCGGCATCGGTTCGGTCCTCGCCGTACCGTTTCAGGGGATAGAGGCGGTCCGGGTCCTGCTTCTTTATCTTGTTTTAATAGGGGGATTTGCCTGTCGTACCCTTGTGACAATTTTGATTGCACCGGCCGCCTACATCGGCTTGGCCCTCCTGTTCATGGGAAAGCAACTTGCGTGGCCTCAGAGCATGGAGATTTTGACCCAGGGGGATTTACTTTTTCTCGGGGGAATCGGTGTTATTTCCGCCGTTTTACTTGCATTTTTTCTGGATAAATTGACTCAGGCCAGGACCCTCGATAAACAGGTTTCTCGGTTACGAGAGACCATCGAAGAACTGTCGGCAGCCAACCTCGGGTATAGTTCTTTCACGCAGCTCGCGAAACAGCAATCCGCGCTGGAGGAGAGAAAGCGTATAACCCGGGAAATCCATGACGGTGTCGGGTATACTCTCACCAATATCATCATGCTGAGTGAGGTGACCCTGGATATCTGTCCGCCGGAAGACGCTCGGCTTAAGGAGAATATCGCGGCAATCCGTATGCAGGCGAAGAACGGTCTTTTCGACACCCGCCGGGCCCTTCGTGAGCTTCGTTCCACCGATAAAGGGCTGCCTCGGG
>CAZJBZ010000306.1:0-5782 GCA_964543975.1 uncultured Spirochaetales bacterium | reverse complement strand
ACTCGGGCTCAAGCTGAACGAGCAGTTTCAGAAAGAGGGACAGGAAAGGCTTGCTCGCTTCCTCTTCGGTGGGTCGATATTTCAACAAATACACAAGCGTTGTGGTATGAAAATCCTCCAGGTAATACTTGGAGAGAAAACGAACCAGGTAGTTATCGTGGGAAACAGGGGATGTTCGCTTTGCTTCCGGAGGGAAGTTTATTCTTGTAAGGGAGCGAAGCGAGGTGTCTACAGCAGCCCAGTAGGCTGTGTCTATGGCATGCAGGGTGGGAATTACTGTTTTATCCGTCAATTATATTCTCCTACTTTACCTCTATTCGGGAAAGACGATCTATGATATCTCTGATAGTATAAACAGCCTCACCGGCATCAAAAGTTTCACCGGAGGCGATTCTTTCGAATTGGAGCGCCTGAGCGTATTCAACAATAGCTACTTCAAAGGCCATATCCAAAAAGGTTGGGGAGTCAACCGATTTGTCAGACTGCTGTAAAGCAGAAGCAATTTGTGGATGATCGAGATTTACATAGATCGTTCGAGACTCATGATCATATTTCGACCGCTTTTCCGGCTCTGTCTGATGAACGAATTCTATTGAAAAAACACCGCGTGAACGTTTTCGGTTACCTGATCCCCCGATATTAGCTTTAGAGCCGCTGCTCTTTCCTGATTTGAGTCCAGGTCCGGGACGGTCACTATTGCCGTCTCCTGGAGGGGAGGTGCCTCGGGTTCCGTTGCCATGGGGTTGAGCGGTTTCAACAAAGTCTGAATGTTCATTTCCCTCACCAGGTAATACTGCATCTCCGGATTCTTTTTGTGAGGCATTTTTCCTTTTTCTCCCGACAATCTGCCTCAGTTCGTCAAGTTCATCGAGTACCTCGTTAAAATCCTTATTGAGAACGCCAGCAATACTATCGGCGTGTTTACGGAGACGCTTTGCTTCCTCGGTTTTACGTTTTTCACGGGATTCCTTCACCAATTCCTGCTGTACGCTTTTAACAGACTCTTGTATCCAGAAAAGCAGAGCCGTAACTGCCGGATGAGACCGATTTAGATAGCCGTTTCGAGTATTGTCAAAAGCGGGAATCCCATATCTCTCGTCATCATCAAGAATAGGTACATCAACTTGTCCAAAGATTCGATTTACCTGTTCTCCCGTTACCTCAGCCAACGTAGTTTCATGCCAAATGCTATTTGATAGCACATCTATACCAACCTCATCACGATCAAGAGGCGTAGGTGATGCTTTTATGTACATTGTGACATTGCCAAGTCTTTCGGCTATTTCTCCTCCTGATCTAAAAACCCATTCGTTTATGGCAGGAGGCTCCTGATATTCGCATTTATGGTCGTTAATATACACTTGAGCTCGTGAACGCATCCGTCCTAGCTGTTTTTCAACATACCGTATAGTCTTACCAATATCTATTGCTCCAGTTTGTTGAATGCGTCTGACGAACACACTTGTTCCATTTTCTTCATCTTCAGCATCATCATGCTCTATAGTTTTCACGGGGAATGGATCACCAGCTTTGGCAGAGCGTATATCCTCTACATGTAAAACTACTGAGTTGTATGTCCCCTCTTTGACGGATTTGATGGCAAGTTCATTGGCAATGCCAAAAGCGGCGGTTTTCCCGGTTCCGAACTTTCCACGAACGGTACGGCCGCTCTTGCGTTGGATATTTTCACCATGCATAGTGAAAAATCGGGTAAGATCTTCTCTATTCATGCCGGTTCCGTTATCACTAACAGAAATTAGGTCTTGCCTAATTTCAACTACTACCTTTGGTATGCCTCCCTCCCGTGAATTGTCTATTGAATTAGAGACATACTCCCATACTACTTTAGCTGCTGTGTTAAAATAGGCAGCATTTTGAAGAAAATCACGACTTACATGGCTTGTTACAAATATATCCTCAGGCATTATCTCCCTCCCCAAATTTCTCGTATAGAGTATTCCACACCCACTCTAACTGTGCGTCTCCATATACCACATTCCGGATTTTTACTATTCGCTCAGACCGAAGATTTGAAGGAAAATACTCGTTTATCCGTAGAAATGCCTCATAATCACGACGCATGAGATTATAGGTCTTTCCCTCAACAATCTTCTTAAAGGCCTCTGTATTTTTTAGCCGATGTCGTTCAGCATTAATCTGCTTTGAAGTGGTAGTTAATGAAGACAATCCTGTTGTATCCGGCATTGATTTTAAGACCTCTTCGGCCCATTGCAATCCTTTTGGTGTCATTTGATAACCATCGCGGAGACTGCCTTGGATTCGAGCTCCCTCCCGCAGTGCCTCGTCTTTAAGGGCGTACTGTACAGTACGCAGATCGATCCGTTCTGGATAGTGTTTCCAGGCAAATTTACCCGGAGCAATCCTATAGGCACTTACCGCAATATGTTCTATGTCTATATGCTCAAAAGCGCCGCCGCTTTGATAACAGGCTAAACTAACTACATCTGCGTTATTCATGAGTATCTCTCCCAGCAGTTTCAATTATAATTTCTTGGTGCAAGGTGTCAAACCTGAACCTTATACGATCTTTTAGCTTCAGGTTCAAAGTACGTATAGCAGGTGATAAGCCGTATAAAAAAGTATCCGTAATTTGAGCTGTCCCGGTTTTGCCACAACATTCCCATCTCCAACGTCCTTGAGGAAGATGTGTGTGCGTAGGCAGAGAGAGTACACCCGATGTAATAAGCCAGGCAGTTGCACTTGTTTCTATCTTTATCCCGTTTAATGTAAAAGACTGTGATATTTCCTTTTCTACTTTCGGTTGTCGTGATACTGCTTCCATGATACTTTCTTCTTTTACCGCACGTCCCCTTATTCCGTACAAGTTAAATCGCGCTTTTTGTTCTACTATTGCTACAATTGGGCTCGTGCGAAGCAGGAATGTAGATAGGGATGGGAGAGACAAACCTTTACCTGCTACAAGATACATATAAAGATCCCAGAAACCAGCACAACCTCCAAAATGCTCTATAGCCTCTACATATTTTTCTTCCACACCGGATAAGTCATAGTTGATACCGTTAGGATTTAATAGATCGTCTTTTCCAATAAGAAATCCTGCTTCAGATAGGACTTTACGGATAATAGAAACCGGTACAACTATATACTTAAGGCGTTTTGCATGTTTGACACATCCTTCCCAAATATCATTCACATGGGTTAGGCCGGATACTTTTAGGATTTTTCCGGCGGAGTTTGCTATCGGGTTATGCTTGTCTGTTGAATCAAGGGGATATGAAAACCACTCTTTTGTTATCTCTTCAAACCCGATTTGGTGCAGAATAGGAACTACATCCTTATTATTCACTTGAATAATTTCTGCGGCCGTCTCTGAATGGAATGCACCTGCATTTCTACTTGTTTTTCTTAATATACGAAGGGTCTCAGTGGAAAGAGAATCGGCGATAATCTTCTGGCGTATAGATAAATCTGATTGTTCCGGCATTTGCTTAATCAACTGAGAGGCTTCTATAATCGAATATATTTCAGCGGGGTATTGTTCAAATGAACCTGTTAAGCAGAGCGTTGCAATAATTGAATCGAAGTTCCCATCATTATTAGGTAAAATGCTTTGTAAACTTGAGAATGAGAGATTATCTGCGATATTAACAATCCTTTTTGCCAATTTTATCAAATAAGCAAGCCGATCTGCTGCAACCAAGATCTTTGTGGTAACCTGTACTCGAGTTTTTTCCTCTATCTGCCGTACGCGCTCACGAGTTAAACCGGTCCCTTCCCCCAGAGCCTCAAGAGTATCGCCCCATGGAAGGGCACGACGAATACAAATATAACGATTACGATCATCTTCCGGCAGTAGAAAGTTGATTTCATCGGTAATACTCTCCAACTTTATGTTCTTAATTTTTTTCACATTGGTAATGTATCGACGCAACCGTTTACGGGCGTCGGCAATTGTGACACCGCACAGTATAGCTGAAAACGGTAATTCCCTGTATTTTAGATATACGACCTTAAGTTCGTCCTGAGTTTTTCGGTTTTCTTCATTATACTTGCACCAGTATTCGACCTTATATTCTGCGAGCATATTAAGTGGACGGGAATTAGGAGAAACATTCTCTAATATGATGTCCAGATCCCAGTCCATAGGGTTGGCAGTGCTCCATCCGTGTTCTTCGAGAAGTTTAATAGCAGGTTTGGCCAGTTTCACACTAATTTCTATTGTATCAGTTTTATAAGAAGAATCTTCAAAAAGTTCCCTTTGGATTAGTGGTGTTTTACGAAGACTATCCCGTAATTGTACAAGTTCATCGGCTGTCTTTACTCCGCAGTTTCTTAGTGCAAGTATCGCTTCTCTGTCCATATCCAAAAACAAGGCATGGAAGGGTACATTATTTCGAAGCACATTATGCGCTCGCACACTTAGTTTCGGGATAATGTCATCGATTTCATCAATCCAGTGGCTCAATAAATAACCCTCATTTGTGAGTAACCCTTTGGTAGCAGTCGCATTATGCTGTTCTATCAAAGGTAAATGCACATCGTGCCCTTACTACCTAACTCCTATATAGCAGTTAGCTCATAATCTTTCTGATTGGACCAAATCTTTATTAAAGCCTCGATAACCTGCTATAGCAATTAGACCATTACGCGATATTCTCCTGTTTCTCCAATATACCTTATAGTGTCTCTGCCCCTTGATTTGCCCTGTCTTTCATCTGTATTTTTCTCCAGCTGCCTTACAAAGATCTATACATTTCTTCACCCACGATTCGTACCAGTACCAAGTACCTTGGATCTCAACACCGTAGCCTTTTCCTGGATTCTTAGCATCTTCCGACTTCCACATCTGCACATGTTCGGGATTAATACGGAAACGGGTGAACCCGGCTTCCTGAACTATTGTTACAACCTCTGTGGCCCGGTATTTCGGTCGCTCAACTTCTTTCTTAACCCAGTATTCCTTGTCTATTGTCTTCGCAAGAGCGGAGTTCTCGTCGATAAACTCGATTACTCTGTCTGCCCGATTGGGTCGATTTACAAGTTTTCGCTTGAATAGCAAACGGTACGAGTATCCAGGATTGTTGTACTCTTCATGCGTTAGTTGTCCGTCGAACTCGACAATATATGTTCGGATACCTTGAGGAATATTTGCTTCCGGTTTTGGGCCAGCAACTTGTTCCGAAGAAAGCTCCATGAATTGGATCGAATACGCCATTTGCCGGTCAATCCCGTAACGGTCGCCAAAAAACTTCTTCAGATGCTCATTGTAATTCACAGCACAGGCCTGATAGCGCCCACTCAAGTAGCTGTCCAAATCTCGGGTCATTTGATGTTCGATCTCGTGGCGGAGACCGATTAAAAAAAGCAGGTTACGTGCTGCATCTGGATTTACAGGACTTTTTTTGTCGGAAAGGCAACGTTCTAATCCCCAGTACTTGTAGGCGCCATACTTTGTTCGTTCGAAAATCTTCCTCTTGGGTCCTTGTTGAAAATGGCGATACTCTACACCTTCTCCCCTGTAGTACGCATGTAGAAGATAGGTCCATGCGATGACCATCAATACGATATATGTCTCTGACTTGAAAGCCAGTTGCGGGTCATTGAATATTTTAATGGCCGAGAGTGCGGCTTCACGTGATTTTGCAACCAGCTCCGAACGTACTGATCCGACAGAGCGCTTCTTACTCATTCAACCCCTTCACCTTCGCTAGGATAGCTCCCAGCTTCCCATAGTTCACCTTCACTCCGTCATCCAGATCCAGCTCAATCCGCTTCTCCGCCAACGGCCGAACCACATCCC
>CAZJBZ010000305.1:0-5825 GCA_964543975.1 uncultured Spirochaetales bacterium | reverse complement strand
GCTACGGACAGATGGGACCTGTACAGAATAACGGCCACTGTCTTCCCTTAGATGAATATCTGGAAGGCTGGGACGGGTGGACCGATATTTTTGATAATGTCTTAGCATATTCTGTAAAGGACGGAAACCATTGGAGCATCATGATGCCGGATATTATGCTCTTTTTCTATCGGCAAGACCTGTTTAATGAACGTGGTTATGCTCCTCCAAGCACGCCGGAAGAAATCCTTGCCGCTGCTCGGGAATTTACCCAAAAGGAAGATGAGAATTCTACATTCATCGGTATAGATGTATCTACTACCAACGGAGAGCAGGATTTTTATAATGCTTATCTTATGTTTGGCGGAGAGTCGATCTGGGATGAACATAATAAACCTACCTATAATTCTCCATTGGGACTGAAAGCGGTCAAATATCTTAATACATACATACAGGAAGGTCTCTCTACGTATTCGGACGAACATGCTTTGGTTGGCGGACCCTTTGAAAATGGTTTCGCGGCAATGGAGTTGGGTTATTCGGGACGGTGGGTGGAGTATGAAAACAAGATGCCCGGCAAAGCTGCGGCAAAAGTTGTCCCCGGCAGAAAACCGATGGCCGGAGCGACCTTTCTCAACGTGTACAGCAAATCAAAACAGAAAAAAACCGCAATTGAGCTTTTTAAAGCGGTCCTAGGTGCCGAAGGTCAGAAGGCAATTTATCAGGGTGAAGGGAAACCGCCGACACGCGAATCAACTATGGAATGGTTTAAACAACAGAATAAATTCGCACCTGTTGCAGCGGATTCACTTCCGTTATCTCGGGCCTATGGGCAAATGAATCCCTATTTCTTTGATTTTCTCAAGTATCTACGTCCCGCGCTCGAAGAGATTTACTACGGAAAAGCTACACCTGAAGAAGCTTTTGCCAAAGCTGAACAAAAGTACCTCGAGGTCATTGAATAGAAATCCCCAAAAAACACGGCGGTCCCATTTTCGGACCGCCTACTATTATGGGAGTGAAATATCATGAACACTAAAAAATACTCAATCAACGATCGGCTCGGTTATATTTTTATTCTTCCCAATGTGCTTATCTATACCTTATTTATTTTTATCCCGCTCGTCTGGTCGTTTGTATTGAGTTTCACGGATTACAACCTTTTTCAAATGAGTTGGGTAGGTTTCGAAAATTATAGAAAAATATTCCAGGATGACGAGTTCGTTATTTCAATATGGAATACGTTCCGTTTTTCGATAGGAAGGATTGTTCCTTCGATGATAATAGGCCTACTCTTTGCCATGCTTCTTAACGGACAGTATGCCGGTAAAGCAGCATTTCGTACGATCCTTTTTCTTCCGAATGTTATCTCCGTTGTTGCCGGCGCGTTGGCATGGTCCTATATTTTAGACTCCTCCATCTATGGAATAGCCAACCGATTAATAATGGCTTTCGGGGGAAGTCCCAGAGAGTGGCTGATGGATATCCGATGGGCAATGCCGTCCGTCATTATCATGAGTACATGGATAATTATCGGTTTCAACATGCTCGTTTATTTGGCAGGATTGCAAAGTATTCCATACCTACTCTATGAAGCCGCCACAATTGACGGAGCTTCTCGGGTCAGACAATTTTTTTCTATTACTATTCCGATGTTACGTCCGACAACATTCTTTCTCTTTGTCATGGCCTGTATCAGTTCGTTTCAAGTTTTCGGTCAGGTCTATATCATGACGAGTGGGGGGCCCTTGAATTCTACAACGACTATCGTTCATCAGATTTACCAGAATGGATTCCAAGGATACAAAATGGGGTTCGCTTCATCACAGGCGGTTTTCCTGCTTCTCGTGTTTATGGTGATAACCTTGATAAATTTCAAAACCGGTAACAGAGGAGAAGCCGCGGATGTCAACTAACGCCATGAAAATATCTAAGATTTGGAAGTACTTATTATTGATAGTTTGCGCGGGTCTAATGATAGGGCCGATATTGATCATCCTGTTTACCGCTCTCAAGACACCTGAAGAACTTCAGGTCCAGAGTTTTCAATTCTTACCGAAACATTGGCGGTTTCATAATTTCGTAGAAGCCCTCAGCAAAGGGGATTGGGCCCGCTACTACTACAATTCATTTATCGTCACCGTTGTGGCGGTTGTAGGAAGTCTCCTGCTTAATTCCCTTGCGGGATATAGCTTTGCCCGATTAAACTTTAAATATAGAAATCTTTTGTTTTTTTCCTTTCTTATTGGAATTATGATACCTCCGCAATCAATAATCATTCCACAATTTATAATTCTTAGATCAATCCCCTTCCTTGGAGGAAATAATATATTTGGGCAAGGGGGGAGAGGTCTACTCAACACCCATGCCGCGCTGATCATCCCTGAACTTTCCGGTTCGTTCGGTATTTTTCTCTGTCGCCAGTTCTATTTAGGCTTTCCAACGTCATTGGATGAAGCGGCTAAGATAGACGGCGCTTCAAGTTTTCACACCTATATAAAGATTTTTCTCCCTTTAAGCGGTCCGGTATTGGCCACCTTAACTATTTTAAAAACCGTCCATATGTGGAACAATTTCTTTTTCCCTCTCATAATGACAACGAGCAACGACATGCAGACGGTGCAGCTTGCGCTAGCCAACTTTCGCGGAGAAAACCTCACTCGATGGGAAATAATGATGGCAGCAACCTTTACGTCGATTATACCAATTATTCTAGTGTTTTTATTCGCACAGAAACATTACATAAAAGGAATTGTTGCTTCCGGTATTAAAGGATGAAAAAGCATCGTAGACAACTTCAAAATACAAGGAGATAAAAAGTGAAAGCTATAATGGTGATGTTTGATTCGCTTAACAGACATATGCTGCCGCCTTACGGTTGCGATTGGGTACACGCTCCGAATTTCCAGCGTTTGACAAATCATTGCGTTACATTTGATAAAAGCTTTGTAGGAAGCATGCCGTGTATGCCCGCGAGACGGGAATTGCATACCGGCCGCCTTAATTTTCTTCATCGCAGTTGGGGACCGATAGAACCGTTCGACGACTCAATGCCGGAAATCCTTCGGAAAAACGGAGTGTACACTCATCTCGTAAGTGACCATCTGCACTATTGGGAAGACGGAGGATGCACCTACCACCATCGTTATTCAACGTGGGAAAATATAAGAGGGAAACAAGGAGATCTATGGATTGGCCAAGTGGCTCCGGAGCCCCCCGCCCCCAATTCCCGGGGAGGAAACGCACATGATTTTTCTTGGTACAGACAAGACCGGATAAATCGTAAGTATATGGTAAATGAGCAAGATTTTCCGCAAGCGCGTACAATGAAGGCAGGATTAGAATTCATAGAACGAAACAAGGATGAAGACTCATGGTTTCTCCAGATCGAAACATTCGATCCGCATGAACCGTATCATGTTCCGGAAAATTACATGAAGCTTTACTCTGAAATTGATTATGAAAAATATAACATCGATTGGCCGGGGTATGAACCGGTTAACGAGGAATCGAGACAATGGATACCTCATTTGCGTCATTTAAACGCCGCTCTCACTTCAATGTGCGATCATTATTTGGGAAAAGTACTCGATACATTTGACCGACTTAATCTGTGGGAAGACACAATGCTGATCGTTAATACCGATCACGGTTTCCTGCTAGGTGAGCACGATTGGTGGGCGAAGTGTGTCCAGCCTTTCTACAATGAAATTGCCCATACCCCCCTTTTCATCTGGGACCCACGAACAAGAGTTAAAGATGAACGTCGTAATGCTCTGGTCCAGACGATCGATATCGCTCCGACACTTTTAGATTTCTTCGGAGTAGAAATACCAAAGGACATGATGGGGTTTTCGCTAAAAAACACGATCCAAAATGACCAATCGGTTAGGGATTACCTTCTTTTCGGACTTCACGGCGCACATGTAAACATTACCGATGGGAACCACGTCTATATGCGGGCGCCAAATAAAAACAACAGCCCGCTTTTCAATTACACTCATATGCCCACCCACATGGCAAACTTTTTTTCCGTAGATGAATTGCACGATATCGATATAGCCGAACCATTCTCATTTACGAAAGGGTGTCGGACGATGAAGATAGCCGCAAAAGCATGGGGAGGTATGACTTCCCCCTTCGAAACGTTACTCTTTGATATTGAACATGATCCTGGACAAAACAACCCGATTAATAATCCTGAAGTTGAAAAGAGAATGATTGATAAAATGATCGAACTTATGAAAGAAAACGATGCACCTCAAGAACAGTACAAACGATTAGGACTTTAGGTTATCATGACCGCCTTCGACCCGGGAAAACCAACCAAGGAGAAACCGACATGAAAGCAGTAATGGTGATGTTCGACTCACTCAACAGACATATGCTCCCTCCCTACGGCTGCGATTGGGTCCACGCGCCCAATTTCAACCGGCTGGCGGAGCAGAGCGTAATCTTCGACAACAGCTTCGTGGGCAGCATGCCGTGCATGCCGGCACGAAGGGAACTGCATACCGGACGGCTCAACTTCCTCCACCGCAGCTGGGGCCCGATGGAACCGTACGACGACTCCATGCCGGAAATCCTGCGGACCAACGGTGTCTACACCCACCTGGTAAGCGACCACCAGCACTACTGGGAAGACGGCGGGTGCACCTATCACCACCGCTATAACACCTGGGAGTTCATGCGGGGCCAGGAGGGTGATCGCTGGATCGGCCAGGTCGCCGACGAGCCGCCCACTCCGAACGCGTTGGGTCGAAACGCCATGACCGACGCGTGGCACCGCCAGGACAGAATCAACCGGAAGTACATGCCGAACGAGGAGGATTTCCCTCAGGCCCGCACCATGGCAAGCGGCATCGATTTTATCGAACGGAACGCGGACCAGGACAACTGGTTCCTCCAGATAGAGACGTTCGACCCGCATGAGCCGTACTACGTCCCCGAACGATACAAAGAGCTCTATCCTGATATCGATTTTTCCAGTTTCAATGTTGATTGGCCCGGCTACGAGCCGGTGAACGAGGAGAGCCGCCGATGGATCTCCCACATGCGCCACATCAACGCGGCCCTCATCTCCATGTGCGACCACTACCTTAGTAAAGTGCTGGATACTTTCGATCGACTGGATCTATGGAAGGACACCATGCTGATCGTCAATACAGACCACGGGTTCCTCTTAGGAGAACATGACTGGTGGGCAAAGTGCGTTCAGCCCTTTTACAATGAAATCGCCCACACGCCCCTCTTCGTCTGGGACCCGAGGAGCGGCGCGCGCAATGTACGGAGAAACTCGCTCGTTCAGACCATCGATTTGGCCCCCACCCTGCTCGACTATTTCGGTATGACTATTCCGCAGGACATGCAGGGTATTCCGCTGGAAGGCGTCATCGAAAACGATACTCCGGGGCGGGAGGCGCTTCTCTTCGGTCTTCACGGCGGCCACGTCAACATTACCGTCGGCAGATACGTCTACATGCGGGCCCCTGAAGCGGAGAACAGGCCGCTCTACAACTACACCCATATGCCTACCCACATGCGCAACCTGTTTTCGGTGAATGAAATGAAGACGGTCGAATTGGCCGGGCCGTTTTCATTTACAAAGGGATGTAAGACGATGAAGATCGAAGCCGCGCCGTGGGGAGGAGGCCGCATCCCGTTCGAAACAATGCTCTTCGACTGTGAGCAGGACCCCGCCCAGGAGAACCCTATCGACAACCCGGAAGTAGAAAAGCGGTTGTCCATGCAGATGAGAGAACTGATGCAGGAAAACGACGCGCCCCCTGAGCAGTTCCAACGTCTGGGTTTGGAGTGAGGCGGTTCGATCGGCCGGTAAAGGAATA
>CAZJBZ010000304.1:0-5836 GCA_964543975.1 uncultured Spirochaetales bacterium | reverse complement strand
ACAATGACCAGTATTTTTGTTTCCTTCCTCTCGAGATCGACACTTTTGAGGATGCTGAAAAGAAGGCGCAATTCACCATATTTGACTAAGAGGACGAAACCTCTGATCGATAAGGAGGTCCGGTCGACGAAGATAAGACCGGCAAAACAGCCGGCGATCATCGAAAATATGATCACATAGCCGAATCCTCCGACGGCGTCTTTCTTTATCTTCCCGGCGAAGAGAAGAACGGCAAACGCCGCAAACAGCATAAGATCGACCGGGCGCAGGATGGAGATAACTTTTAAATTGATCCAATAGGTTGCTGTCAACGCCAAGACGGCGAGAAACCCGATGTTCTTTTTAGAAACCCCGATAATCATGGTCCGCTATGCCGATGCTTTCTTTATTTTTGCAGCATACTCTGCACCCTGCGATTCAAAATGAAACCTGACGGTTTTTTTTAGCTCTTTGATCTTGCTCTTTTTCTCCTCGATTTTTTCAGAGGTCAATGTGGTGACAAACGGGACAATCTCTTTTTCATCACGCAGCACAAAACCGATATCGTGCTGCTCGACGAACGCTCCCAAGGCGGTACCGGCGAAGGTTACAACGGGAATACCTATTTCGTACGCCTCATAAAACTTGACCGGAAACGCATGTTTGGTACTGGGATTAATGGTATAGAGGCAGATGACGATATTGACCTCTTCATAGAGGGTCGGTATATCGGTGTAATGAAACTTTCCAAAAAAAGATGCTTTGGTTAATCTGTGAAACTCCTTCTTTATCCTGTCGGCATCCGGTCCGGTACCCGCGACTTTCAGGCGGATAGTATCGGACTGTTCGGCAAGGCGGGCGATTGTCCGTAGGATTTCATACTCTCGTATATTTCCAAAAAAACCGAAGACGATAATCCCGCTGGTGTTCCGCTTAATGGAAGAATAGAGCTCTATTTCCGGATAGTTTTGGACAACCATGGAATCCACATCGTTCCGCAGGCGTAACCTCCGTTCATACGCCTCCATTTTTTCGTTTGTATAGACAACCAACCCTACCTTGCGGTAGATAAATGCCTTCAATCTGCTTAAGAGGAATATGAAAAAAGTCCGCAGAACGGGATTCGACCGCATCATCATCCCTTCGTAAAACTCGTGCTGATCGACCACAAGACCGGCGCCTAATTTTCGTGCAATGCAATAACCGGGAATGAGGGTATCGAGGTCGTGACAGTAGACCACCGAATAGGATGGACCGGGGGGTGAGGGTGCCTGCCCGTTCCGTAACGCTGTCCTATACGCCGCGCTATAAAACTTAAAAAAATGGAACAGGGATACAAAGCCTTTCCCCAATCCGCCGAACCTGCAGATTCTTGTGACCTTTATTCCTTCGATGGTATCTACATCGGGAAAAACCTCATCGGGGGAGGACCTGTTCCACCCGATCACCTCGACGGAATAGCCGTTTTTCATCAGAATTTTCGCCTCTTTCAACGGCCGCGGGTCCGGCGGGAACGGATTGGTGACCAGCATGAGGACACGTTTAGAGTTTGTAGATCTTTTCATTCGCTTCCGGATAGGCGTTACAAAGATCGACGATCAACGGGGCGTTGTCTTTGACTGCCTCATAATCGACTGAACTATGCCGGGTCACAATGACGACACAGTCGATGGTAGAAATTGCAGCCGGATCGAAGCCGATACTTTCGAGAGCGAGTCCCTGTTCCGTCGTTACGGTCGGAATATGCGGATCGTAATAGCTGATTTTTCCGCCTTTATGGTCTACCTCATCCATTATTTTTAAAGCAGGTGACTCCCGTTCATCGCTGATGTCGGGCTTGTAAGCCGCCCCTAGAAAGAGGATGGAAGAGCCGTTGATCGGCTTTTTATGATGGTTCAGTGCCGACGCGATTTTCACCGTCATTCGATGTGGCATCAGATTATTGATATGGCCGGCAGAATCGATCATGGTCAGATCGAAATCGAAGTTTTTGGCGATATATTCCAGGTAAAACGGGTCCAGCGGGATGCAGTGCCCTCCGATACCTGGTCCCGGATAGAATGCCTGAAACCCGTACGGCTTGGTATCGGCCGCCCGAATAACCTCCCAGATATCGATGTCCATCTTACCGGAGAGCAGGGCGAGTTCGTTGATAAGCGAAATGTTGACCAATCGATAGGTATTTTCGAGGATCTTCACCATTTCAGCCACCCGGGGCGAACTGACCGGATACATCTTCTCAATCGCCCTTTTATAGAGGGCCAGACCGACATCCAGCCCCTGATCGGTCAAGGCCCCGATCACCTTCGGTGTGTTGACCGTTTTATAGAGCCGATTTCCGGGATCGACACGTTCAGGCGAATAGGCAAGCCAGAAATCTTCGCCGTGGCGCAGACCGGACTCTTTTTCCAGCACCGGCAGCATCAGCTTTTCGGTGGTGGTCGGATAGGTAGTGCTCTCCAGGCAGATAAAAACACCCGGTTTCATGTTTTTGCCGATTGCCTCACACGCGTTGACGATATACGTCATGTCCGGTTTCTTGAATTTATCCAAGGGAGTGGGAACGCAGATAAGAAGAGCATCGCATTCTTTAATCCGGGTGAAGTCATCGGTAGCTTCAAAAGAACCGTTTTCTACGACATCCTGCAGGTCGGCATCTTCGACATCACCGATATAATTGTCCCCTTTCTTCAAAGCCGATAATTTTATCGGATCGTAATCAAACCCGATTGTCGCGACACCTTTTTTTGCAAACAGGACCGCGAGGGGCAATCCCACATAGCCGAGACCTAAAATGCCTAAACGGACCGTGTTTTTCTCAATTTTTTGTACCAGCTGATTGTGTATGTTATGCATCGTTTACCGTAAGCCCATCCTTCTCTTTTCTATAATGAAGCCCGCACAAAGCACACGCTAAGGTTTCGTCAAGCTTGTTGCCGCACCTGCACATCCACCCCTGCAGCTTGGCGGGGTTCCCGTAGACCAGACCGTAATCCGGTACATCTTTCGTCACCACCGAACCTGCCCCGATGAACGCGAAACGGCCGACGGTCACGCCGCAGATGATTGTGGCGTTCGCCCCGATAGCGCACCCTTTCTTGAGGACCGTTTTCTTATATTCGTCCTTCCGTTCGACAAAAGAGCGCGGATTGATAACGTTGGTAAACACGCAGGAGGGGCCGCAAAAGACATCGTCCTCTAAAACGACACCGTCGTAAATGGAAACATTGTTTTGGATTTTTACGTTGTTGCCGATGACGACCTTGCCGCCGACATTGACATTCTGTCCCAGCACACAGCGCTCACCGATGACCGCGCCCGACATCACGTGAGTGAAGTGCCATATTTTCGTTTTATCCCCGATCGAACAGTTGTCATCGACATAGGAAGATTCATGGCAAAAATAATCAGCCATCGAGCGCCTCTTTTACAGCATCGGTTACTGCCGTAATATCCGCATCCTCTAAGAACGGATGCATGGGAAGGGAAAAGACCGATTTGCTGTATTCCACCGACAACGGATAGTCACTATCCGAGTTGTTCAGATACGCAAAAGCTTCCTGACTGTGGAGCGGCATCGGGTAGTGGATTGCGGTCGGGATGTTCTTTTCCTTGAGGGCCGCTGTAACGTCATCCCGCTTCGGGGTGCGAACGGTATACTGGGCCCAGACCGAATAGTTGTGCTCCTTGATGAATGGAATTGTGACGGTATCTTTCAATTGCTCCGAATACTTCTGTGCTATCTGCTGTTTTTTGGCAATCTCATCATCAAAATGCTTCAGTTTGACGCTCAATACCGCGGCCTGCAGACTGTCTAATCTTCCGTTTATACCGATGATAGAATGGTGATACCGCTTCGACTGTCCGTGATTCAGGAGCATCCGCATTTTATCGGCAAGGCTTTCATCGTCGGTAAAGACCGCCCCTCCGTCCCCGTAACAACCGAGCGGTTTTGCCGGAAAGAAGGAGGTGGTCCCGATCGTCGTAAGGGCCCCCGATTTCTTCCCCTTATAAAGGGCGCCGAAAGATTGCGCTCCGTCCTCAATGACCCACAAATTGTGTTTCTTCGCAACTGTATTGATTTCATCAAAGTCGGCGCACTGACCGTAGAGAGAGACAGGAATAATACCTTTCGTCTTTTCAGTTATTTTTTCTTCCAGCCGATTCCCATCGATGTTGTAGGTGTCCGGTAGAATATCGACAAAGACCGGAACACACCCCAAGAGGGCAACTATTTCCGCTGTGGCTATAAAGGTGAAATCCGGCACTAATACCTCGTCGCCCGGTTGAACGTCCAGCGCCAAAAGGGCAAGCAAGATGGCGTCCGTTCCTGATGAGCAGCCAATGGCGTGCTTAACACCGAGATAGTCGGCCATTTCCTTCTCAAACCGGCGAACGGCCGGTCCCCGAATGAAGGCGGCCGATTCCAGCACGGCGTTCATCTCTTCCTGTATTTCCTGCTTGTATCGGCGATACTGCTCTTTTAAATCGATAAATTGCATTTTTTATTATATCTCCTCAAATACATCTTTTTTAAAGAAGCTCACTTTTCATTTGCGCCGTGGAAAAAGCGATCGGTGGTTCCACCGGTTTTCCGGACTGCATCGAGTTATAGATTCCCAAGACGATCTCTACCGATTTTTTACCATCGTGTCCGTTTATAAACGGTTCTCTGTCTTGATCGACCGCCTGCACAAAATCGCGGTACAATTCACGATAGCCGTTAAACGGGACCCCTTCCGCCGGCTCTTTAAACGGGACCCCGTCTTTGAACGTCCAATACGCTACTTCATTCAACGCGTTCCCGCCTATCGCGACGGTCCCCTGCTCGCCGAAAAGGTGGAGTGCGGAATGGAGGTTTTTCGGATACACATTGACGCTGCCCACGATGGTCCCGACAACATCGTTGTCGAACTCTACAATCGCCGTTCCGAAATCCTCGGCCTCGATCGGCCGCTGATAACGGCGCAGCACACCGTAGATTTTTTCCAGATCACCGTTACTCAGCCACTGCAGAAGATCGATGGCATGGGTGCACTGGTTCATCAGCGCTCCCCCGTCGTTCTCCCATTTCCCCCGCCAGCCGGCCTGTTTATAGTAGGCTTCGTTTCTGTTCCAATACACGTTTATCGAAAGGTGCAGTATTTTACCGAACCGATTGTTTTTTACCGCTTCATGAAGCTGTGTAAAATGGGGGGCAAAACGGGAGATATAACACACCGCGAGTTTTCTTTTTTTTTGTTCGGCGCACTCTATCATCTTTTCCGCCTCCGACGTGGACAACGCCATCGGTTTTTCGACAATAACATGAGCACCCTTTTCCAAACTCTTTACGCTTAATTCATAATGTGACGAAGACGATGTGGCGATTGCCACAATTTCCGGATCAACCGCGGAGAGCATCGAATCGACATCCGTAAACACCGCCGCCTCTTTCTTCCCGTCGGCTATATCGGAGGCAGCGGCCGCGAACTGTTCAGCCTTTCCCCTGTCCCGGTCACAGACCGCCACCAGCTCCAAAGTAGTGCTGTTTTCGCTGATTCCGCTCAGATGTTTTTTCGAAATTGCACCGCACCCGATCAGTGCTACCGTTTTTTTCATAAGTTTCAGAGCCTCATTCCTTTGACAATACGGTTTTATAAACTTTTATCTCTTCAGAAACGATACGTTTCCAGGTAAAATTCGATGCCCTTCGCACCATCCCTTCTTGTGACGGCGGGTCCCGTACGATCTCGACCGCCGCTTCCGCGAACCTCCGCGCGAAGGAGCCTTGCGAACCGCGCGTGCCGGCCGCGGGAGCGTCATCGCCTGTCGTGCCGGCCGGATCGCCCACGATTGTCCCGTATTCGCCGACCGC
>CAZJBZ010000303.1:0-5899 GCA_964543975.1 uncultured Spirochaetales bacterium | reverse complement strand
CTTTCAAACTCAATGGATTGGTCCGCGTGTTCTCTCAGCTCCTCTTCGGCTACATCCAAACCGGACACGGCAACTGTCGTAGAAAAAAGAAATGTTAAAAAAAGAGATAATTTCGATATCTTTTTTATTCCCATCATCGTATCCTCTGCTTCCTAAAAATAGTGTATACGTCTCCGCCCTCATTTGCAACAAGCGTTTCCAGCGTCGACAGCGCACTCTCTCGAGTGCCTCGATTGTAATTACCCTGAAAAATGGTTAATAGTATCTTTCTCATAGTATCGTCAGGATACCCCCTGTAAGCGGCTATTTTTTTACACGCATCGATAGCAGCCCGGGCCAGGGAATCGTTACACCGAGAAACCGCGTCTTTTTCAATTAGAAAGAGGATACGCCGTACGATGGTCTTTTCCGAGTCAATTTTTAATCGCCCGCAGGCATCGATAAGCGCCGTCAAAATCGATTCATCATATTCATACTTCATCAACGTTTCAAACAGATACATTGTTTGAAATGTTCCAATCGTACCTAGAAGCATTATTGCCCGATGTTGAATATCGGGTATCCTGAACGAATGTTGCTTTTGATTGTAGTAGGGTGTAATTGTGCCTTCCCCCGCGATAAGTGACAGGAGAAATCGAACGTATTCTTCACTTGCTCCGATTGTTCCCGAATGGACCCGGTCCTCTACTTCATCGATGAACATCTCTTTATATGTCCTGTTAAAAGAAGTAACAAGATTTTTTAAATAGAGGTAATCCATATTCGTCTCATATTCGTTCTCTTGAAGTCGCCCCGCCTTCTTTATCTTCTGCAACAGCGGATCATTTTCAGGTATCTCTTCAGTTTGGCGCGATAAAACGGCATCGGTCGAAAAGGCGTAGAGTACCCAGTCTCCACCGGCTACGTAAAGGGAGCCATCCGGTGAGAGTACCGGTGTACCGAAGCGTATATCTTCTTCTGTTGCACTGCCCGTTTTTCTGTCCTCCTCGGTAACATAGTAAATGGTACCGTCGGCATCTACGGTACAGTGTAAAGGGGAATTATCTTCAGAGTTGAGGACTTTTTGCCCGACAACATTTCCCAGTTGATCGAAAATGCTAACGAATGGTTGCCTTAAAGGGATATAGAGGTTCGGTCCGCTGACAAGCGGCTTCTTTTGGTACGGAGAAAAGTGGTTTATGGAACGATTCCATCGTTCTCTGCCGTCAAAATCGAGAGATATCAGATGTCCGCGATCGGTAACAACATACAGAGCATTACCCGGTCCCGAAACTGCCTGCCCGGGTATTCCCGAGCATTGATAAATCCATTGAACGGTGCTCCATCGAGAAACCGCGTAGACTTTGCCGGACATAGTCGAGCAGTACACAGTGTTGTCGACAAGAGAAAGTTCATCTGTAATTTCGGCGTCAAACGAGACTTTCCACCGTATCACGCCTGTGTGCGATACCGCGCATATCGATCCACCTTCAAGAGGCAGAAAAAGAGTACCATCGGTATGGAAAGCAGGATCGCCCACAGGCATTTCTCCTACCTCTCTTTTCCACAGGAAATCACCTTTTTTATTGTAGGCCCCGAGTTTTCCATCGGCAAATCCAACATAGAGAGTTCCGTCATACCCGATGCCGAAACAATCAGTCACCCTTTCACCGAGCCATGTTCGCCATAACCGTCGACCATCCGGTTCAATCGCATGGAGATAACGGTCCTCGGAAACTATATAGACGGTTCCGTCATCAGCGACGACAGGTTGACTGCGTATCTTACCGCCTGTAGCATACCGCCACGATAGATCCATTGTATCCGCGTTGATCGAATAAACAGGTAGAGAGAAAAAGAATAAGGAGAGCAAAAGTGTAACTATGTTATACACTCTCGTCATGTAAATAGTCTATCAAATGAAAAAGCAGACACTTCGGTGTCTGCTTTCGTCATTATTTTTAATTTCTATCGATTGTTGATAACCGACTGGGCCGCGGAAAGCCGAGCAATGGGTACTCGAAAGGGAGAGCAGGATACATAATTCATACCTACTCTGTAACAAAATTCAATAGAAGATGGTTCCCCTCCGTGTTCGCCGCAAATACCTACTTTCAATTTTTCATTGGTTTGTCTACCGCGCTCTACGCCGATTTTTACCAATTGGCCGACACCTTCTTGATCCAATACCGCGAAAGGATCTTGGATGAATATTTCCTGCTCTAAATAATCAGGCAGGAACGAACCGATATCGTCCCTCGAATAACCAAGGGTCATCTGAGTAAGATCGTTGGTACCGAAGCTGAAAAAGTCGGCATAATTGGCGACTTCATCCGCGGTAAGCGCCGCCCTTGGAATCTCGATCATCGTACCGATCAGATAATCGACCTTCATCTTTTTCTTCTTAAAAACTTCTTGAATGACCTTTTCAGCGTTTTCTTTAAGAATGGTCAACTCATTCGCCGTTCCGATAAGCGGTATCATGATTTCAGGCTGGACATCGACTCCCTTCTTTGCAACTTCACAAGCAGCAGTGATGATGGCTTCCACCTGCATGTCATAAATTTCAGGATAGGTAATACCCAGACGACATCCCCGATGCCCGAGCATAGGGTTCAACTCATGCAGGCTTTCAATTTTAGACTTTAGTTTAGCCGTACTAATCTCTGCTGCTTCGGCAACCTCTTTAATCGCCTCTTTATCTTTTACGTTTGGAACAAACTCATGAAGCGGGGGATCGAGGAGCCTGATTGTAACGGGAAAACCGTCCATCGCTTTAAAAATACCGATAAAATCCCGTTTCTGAAGCGGAAGGATTTTCTTAAGCGCTTTCTGCCTCGCTTCCAAATTCTCCGCGACAATCATTTGACGAAAGGCGAGGATCCTGTCTTCTTCAAAAAACATATGCTCCGTTCGACAGAGTCCGATCCCTTCGGCACCGAAATCGCGCGCTTTCTTCGCGTCCTTCGGTGTATCGGCATTCGTCCGAACGAGAAAACCGGTCTGATCTATATTGCTCCGTTTTGCTTTCAGTCTAATATCGTCCGCCCAGGTAAGAAGTGTTCGCAATTCACCTGAGATTTTCGGCTGGATAAGACCGAGATCGCCTTCAAAAACTTCGCCTGTCGCCCCGTCGATGGTTATGGTTGTTCCTTCTTTATATTTTTTTCCGTCAACTTCCATGATTTTTCCGGAAATTTGGACATCCTTACAACCGGCGACGCACGGTGTCCCCATTCCGCGAGCGACAACCGCAGCGTGGCTGGTCATACCTCCGGTAGACGTCAAAATACCTTCAGCCGCATCCATACCACCGATATCTTCCGGGGAGGTTTCTCTTCGAACCAACAAAACTTTTTTACCGTTCTTCACCCATTCTTCCGCATCGTCGGCGGTAAAAACTATTTGTCCCGCGGCGGCGCCTGGAGACGCGTTCAAACCCTTCGCAATAGCCTTGATGGTTTTTTTGACCTTAGGATCGATCATCGGATGGAAAACCTGATCCAGCTGATCGGGTGTCACACGCTGTACTGCAGTCTCTTTGTTGATAAGCTTCTCTTCGACCATATCAACCGCGCACTTGATAGCGGCCGCACCGGTCCGTTTCGCCGTCCGGGTCTGTAACACATAGAGATACCCCTGCTGTATGGTGAACTCCATGTCCTGCATATCTTTATAGTGTTTTTCAAGCCTGTCTTTGATGTCGACAAGCTGTTTATAGATTTTCGAATTCCATTTACTCATTGTTTTAAGAGTTTCAGGAGTCCTGATACCGGCTACAACATCCTCACCTTGCGCGTTTCGTAAGAACTCACCGTAGAACTCTTTTTTACCGGTAGCCGGATCACGTGAAAAACAAACTCCGGTGCCTGAATCGTCACCGAAATTACCGAACACCATACTCTGTACGTTGACGGCCGTCCCTTTCAAACCGGTGATGTTATTAATTTTCCTGTATTTAATCGCTTTCTGATTGTTCCACGAGCCGAAAACGGCACCGATTGAATCCCATAGCTGCTGTTCAGGATCTTGAGGGAAATCTTCATTAGTAAATTTCTTGAAAACCTGTTTGTAGAGTCTTACGACTTCTTTAAGATCGTCGGCATCAAGTTCAACATCAAGCTCTACGCCCTTCTTCTTTTTGACCTTAGAAAGGGCTTCCTCAAAATGTTCATGCGCTACACCGCGAACGACATCACCGAACATATTGATAAAACGACGATAGCCGTCCCACGCAAACCGTTCGTTTCCCGATTTCTTTGCCAAGCCTTCAACCGCTTCATCGTTCAATCCAAGATTCAAAACGGTATCCATCATACCGGGCATAGAAATCGCCGCGCCGGAGCGTACAGAAACCAGAAGAGGATCATCGTTATTGCCGAGGGTTTTTCCCATGATTTTTTCAAGTTTCTTTAAATTGGCCTCAACTTCCGCCTTCACACCTGAAGGATAGTTTCGATTGTTTTCATAGAACTCTTCACAAACTTCCGTTGAGATGGTGAAGCCGGGGGGGACAGGTACGGCGAGATTCGTCATCTCCGCCAGATTGGCGCCTTTTCCACCCAACAGTTCCTTCATTTCCGTTTTACCTTCGGCAGACCCTCCGCCGAAAAAATACACATACTTCGTCTTTGCCATAGTATATACAACCTCCGGTTAATTACTTATGTAGTAGTTTTGCGTTAGCCTAATTTAAATCGTAGGGTATGTCAAGATTTAAACCAAGGCCTACTATATATAAAAAAGAAACGACTCGAACAGAAATTATCCGAATCGTTGTTGAAACGATTACGCCTTATGCAATATATGATTCCAAATATTGACTTCGTTTTGGATGCTGCAACCTTTTGATTGCCTTCTTTTCAATTTGCCGTATTCTCTCTTTCGTTAAATTGTATTGGTCCCCTATTTCTTTCAAAGAGAGAGGTGTTCTGCCGTTTAACCCGAAACGAAATTGGATAATTTCACGTTCCTTTTCCGATAACGATTCCAGCACATCGTTGATATCTTCTTTTAAAGATTTTTCAATAAACTCTTCTTCAGGATGGGTATACCCGCTGTCTTCGATAAAATCGCTCAAAATGGAGCTGTCTTTTTCGGCATAGACCGGCGTTTCGAGTGATACCAAATCTCGAGAAATATTGAGCAGGTTCGCTACATGATCTTCATTCATATTCACCGCGACGGCGATGTCCTTCACCTCAGGTTCTTCATTCTTCTCCGATTGAAGTGCTTTTCTTGCCTTTTCAATCTGTACCAGCTCATTGGCGCGATTCAGCGGAAGCCGGATCATTCTCGACTTTTCACAGATCGCCTTTAAAATAGCCTGTCTGATCCACCAGACCGCGTATGAAATAAAATGGTATCCCTTGTCCGCGTCGAACCGCTCTATAGCGTTCATAAGACCGATGTTCCCTTCACTAACCAAATCGGAAAGCGGCAACCCCTGATTTTGATATTTTTTCGCGACATTAACAACAAACCTAAGATTGGCATTGATAAGAACATCTTTCGATTCCTGATTGCCCTTTGCAGCACGTCTGGCGTGGTAATCTTCTTCTTTACGAGTCAAAAGGGGTATTCTATTAATCTCTTTGAGATAAAGAGAGAGAACATTTTCATCATCATATTTTGATTTACTTAAATTTACTCTTTTTCCTTCAGCCATACTAACCTCCATCTATTAGTCAGCAATATACATGCCAACAAGAGATAAATTATAATTTTATAATTATTTACCATAAAAGGAATTATAAATATGCCTTTTAATCACCACTTTTCTCTTAGCAAAAAGTGTGTCATTTCTCTACATTCAAGCGTATATTGTCATAATGTGTATCAAAATATACCAAAATTTATCTCATCCATACCCGGAGTGCGGCCACAGCACATATCGTAGCTCAATCCGCTCCCACAAATA
>CAZJBZ010000302.1:1942-5913 GCA_964543975.1 uncultured Spirochaetales bacterium | reverse complement strand
GTCCCCAATACTTTGCTTTTGGAAGCTTTTCCCTCGACAGCCTCATCAAAACAATGGTCTAATGCTGAATAGAAGAGTGCACTAAACATCGTATAGATGCGGAATCCCTCACCAAGTAGTTCATGCAGCAGCAATTCAGTAAACGCGCAGAGAAACACCTGAAAAACTAATCCTCCTATACTTTCCCCCGTCATACGTCTGTCCCACTGCCCCAGAATAACCGCAGCCTCTCGGGCCGCCCGGTCTTTATAGGAAAATTGTAAGATAACAGGAAGATAATGGTCCGCCCTTTTCGAAAAAACATCGGCATGGATCCTCTCGAAATCGCAGACCGAATATCGTCCGAAGGCCTCCCCGCTCTCTTGCCCCGAACTGCCGGGATCGCGGAGAATACCTTGTTCCGTAACCGACAGACGAAGGAGTTCATTGATCCTTTCGTATCGATATGGCGATGCCCAGCTGTACGTGATAGTATAGGGGTAACTTTCATCAACGGTTTTCTGATTAGCTGTGACAATTTTTTTCTCGGGAGGGTCCAACACCGAAGGATTTTTTTCGGGAGGGACAAAACCGTCCCATCGATTTTCACCCGATGTTCCGTCCGCAGGTAATCGTCCGGAATAACCGCTTCGTAACGGGATCCGTCCGCAGGCATACCAGCCGATGGTTCCGTCACTGTCCGCCGCGACAACATTTTGCCCCACTGTTGTTAATTTTTCACACTTTTTGAACAATTCATCGACAGAAGTCGCGGTATTGATCTCTATAGTCCCCTGTAGCGTAGTATCTTCCAGTTCATCGTCATTCAAAGTCCCGTACCACTTCAACGCGGCAACCGCCTCAACACCGGGAGTTACCTCGGTAAGAACAGGACCATGCTCCGTACGATAAATGGTAATCTTACGATTTCCCCCGTTACGAATCGGTATAGTTTTTTCGATCTGCTCCATCTCCTTCGCGCCTTCGACGGTGTAATAGGTGGTCGGATGTTCCGGATTTACGGTAACGATATACAAATCGCAGCAGTCGGTCATAACATTGGTCAATCCCCACGCGATATATTCATTCCTTCCGATGATGATACCGGGCGTGCCGGGAAAAGATGCCCCGGCAATGTCGAATTCGGGAGAATGAAGATGACAAAAATACCAAATCGGGGGTACACCTAAACCAAGATGGGGATCGTTTGCCAGTAACGGCTTCCCCTCCGGGCCGTCGGCAACGACCCAATTATTACTCGCCCCCGTTATCCCGCCCAAACTCGAATAAAACGCCAACGCCGCCGGCAGCAGCGGACCAATCACGACATCATGAAACTTTGTAAAAAAATCCTCTTCGGGCAGGTTTTCTCCGGGAGAAGATCCGAATAGTTCATTCCACAGCTCTTCCGTCACTCTGTCCCTCGAAACGACCGCTAATATCTCCTCCATGTAATTTGATTGAAGAAACCAGGCATTAAGGGCAAGCGAACCGGCTAAGTCATCGACCGTCCACGGCTGAGGCTTAACAGTGAGCTGCTTAAATTCAATTGGGAGGTCCTTTCCCGCAAAAGAAAGATAACCGTTTATACCGTCCGCGTAGGCACAAAGAAGCTCACGTTGTTCTTCGGATAAAGCCGCAATTTGACGTCGTCTGATGTCGGGAAAGCCGGCTATGAGGGCAAAGTGGTCCAAATCCGCGGTCGACTCTCCACTTATCTCCGATAGAGTACCGGAGGCCAATCTCCGAATCGTCTCCATCTGAAACAGCCTGTCCTGCGCGTGAACGAACCCCTGCGCGATCATACAATCCTTTGACGATTGGGCGAATATATGGGGAATACCGTACGTGTCTCTGAAAATTTCTACAGGCCCGGAGACAGAAAGAGCGGAAATCTCTTTTATCAAGGAGGACGGTCCTCTTCGTATAAACGTATCGAAAAAAGAGTGTGTTCGTTTCATAGTACTACTCTATCCGAACCTCTCTTAAAGTCAATGGGAAGTGCGCCGAACGGGAGAAACCGACCCAAACCCCACGAAACACGGTGCACTATAATCTTTACACAGTACCATAATTCCCGTATCCTTGATAAACAGTAGTTTTATCGTGCGGCAATTCGAATGGTTTCCGGAGGCCGAAAGATATTATCCACTGGAAAGCAGCCGGTATTCCAATACATGAGGACCAGCAAAGATGAATAAAGAAGAGAAAGCAATCGTTTTTTTTTCCGCGGCAACCCACTTCTTCACCCACTTCTATGTTCTTGTATTCCCGGCCCTCGTAATGCCCATTAGCAGGGATTTAGGGATGACCGTGGCCGAAGTTGTAGACCTCAGTTTTTTTATGTATCTCCTCTACGGGTTAACAGCCCTGTTCTGGGGGTTCTTAAGCGATAAGGTCGGCCATAAGTGGGCGATGTCGCTGGGTATTATTGTAGCGGGGTTCGGAATGACTGCCGCGGGCATCTCTCCCCGATTCGGATCTCCGATTGTCCTTTCGGGCGCTCTCGCCCTGGTGGGAATCGGCTGTTCCTCCTACCACCCTTCCGGTATGGCGCTTATCTCTCAAGGAGTCACCCAGCGTGGGAAAGCCCTCGGGATTGTCGGTATTTGGGGCAACATCGGGATAGCAAGTGTTCCTTTTACCGTGGGGCTGCTCAATTATTTCCTAGGCTGGCAAATCGGACTGATGATATTGGGTGGCATCGGTCTGGTCCTCGGCATCAGCATCCTCGCGGCGCCGCTAAAAGTGGAAAAAGGGACGGACAAGATAACGGTGGATAAGCTTGCCGACGGCCACGCGGGTAAACTATTCATCATTTTTTCAATCGTATTCGTATTCAGCGGACTGATGTACCGAAGCTTTACTGTCATTCTTCCTTCCTATCTCGAGTTTGAACTGGGAAATATCAGCAAAACGTTCAATACATTTATCGCCTCTCGATTTGAAGAACTGCAGGGGAATCCGGCTTTTAAAACATTGACTGCTAATCTCATTGCAACAGGCATTTATGTCATTGGAATTGGAGGTCAGTTCTTCGGCGGTAAAATAGCCGATAAGCGCAGCCTTAAATGGTCTTACTTTATTTTCTTCTGCTGTGCAGCCCCTTTTCTACTGGGAATGGCCCTTTTCACCAACAGTTTGATCATTGTTTTCGCGGGGGTATTCGTCTTCTTCGCGTTGGGCATGCAGCCGATCGAAAACAGCCTTGTCGCGTTTCTTACACCCCCTAAGTGGCGTTCAGTAAGTTTCGCGATAAAGTTTACCTTGGTCTTCGGTGTCGGCAGTTTTGCTGTAAAAATCGTAAGCCGAGCGGAAGCCGTGTGGGGAATCGGAAGCGTAATATGGCTGGTCGCCCTCTTTCTCGGATTGGTCTTGCTGTCGGCTTTAGTGTTTCTTTTTGCCGCAAAAGGCCGGAAGATCGATCAGAAGGTCGGGTCATGAGGTGATAACATGAAAATAAAAGACATTGTTCCGGTTGCGTTAGGGAAAACAAAGGCGGATGTTCTTCTCAAGAACGCGAAAATTGTCAACATTTTTTCGGGCGGCATTGAAGAGAGTAATATCGCTCTCTTTCGTAAAAGGATCGCCGGAATCGGAGACTATTCTCAAGCGGAGAAGGTTATAGACCTTCAAGGCCGTTTTATTGTCCCCGGTTTTATCGACGCGCATCTTCATATCGAGAGTTCGATGGCCTCGCCACGAGAGTTCGCGCGCGCGGTCCTCTCCCGCGGGACCACCACCGTTGTCGCGGATCCTCACGAAATAACCAACGTGCTGGGGACAGAGGGCTTAGAGTACATGATAAAATCAACGGAAGGAATACCGTTAAATGTCTATATTGCCATTCCTTCGGCCGTACCCTCCACGAATATGGAAACCTCCGGAGATCGTTTAGGTCCTGAAGATATGGTCAGTTTCGTCGATAAATACCCCCGCAGGATCATTGCCCTCGGAGAAGTGATGAACTATCCCGGTGTTCTCAATACAGA
>CAZJBZ010000302.1:0-1932 GCA_964543975.1 uncultured Spirochaetales bacterium | reverse complement strand
TAATGAACTAATCGCTAAAATAGAGATTTTACGACACGAATACAAAAAAATAGACGGCCACGCGCCCGGTCTCAGCGGCAGGGAGCTCAACGCGTACATTGACGGCTTCATCCGTTCGGACCATGAGAGCACAACGGCGCAAGAGGCATACGAAAAGGTGGCCAGAGGTATGCAGGTTTTTATTCGAGAAGGAACGGCGGCGAAAAATCTGGAAGCGCTTTTGAAGGCCGTCGATGAGAAAAACTCACGATTTTTTTCTTTTTGTACCGATGATCGAGACCCGGCCGATATCATCAATGAAGGCCACATCGATTTTCTCGTTCGAAAGGCCATCCAATCGGGACTCGATCCGGTAACCGCCGTGCGGATGGCAACGATAAACAGTGCAATGCACTACAATCTTCGAAGCATGGGCGCGATTGCCCCCGGCTACAAAGCGGACATGGTAGTCCTTGATGATCTGGAGACCCTTGCAATCAATATGGTGATTAAAGACTCCGAAGTGGTTGTCAAAGAGAATCAATTTATGACATCACTGGAAGGTGTTCACACAAACCTTCCGGACACAATCGGGAGAGTCCGATTAGGCGATTGCAGTCCGAAGTCCATGGAAATTCCCGCCCGCTCTTCCGTCATTCGAGTCATAGGAGTACGTCAAGGGGAGCTCTATACCGATTCCTTGGAGATGAATGCCACGATAGAAAACGGTTTTGCCGTTGCCGATCCTACGCGGGACCTTGTGAAGGTGGTTATATTCGACCGCCATCATGGCCTGCACGTTTCTCACGGATTCGTTCACGGTTTCGGAATTACCAAAGGCGCGATTGCCACCACCATCGGACACGATGCTCACAACCTCTCTGTTTTGGGGCTGAACGATGAAGATATGGCCGGCGCGGCTGCACGGATCAAACAAATGAACGGGGGGATCGTCTGTGTGATGAACGGCGACATACTCGCCGAACTTCCGCTGCCGATAGCGGGACTGATGTCCAATCGGAGATTGGAAACCGTTGTTGAACAGCTGGAATCTCTAAAAACCGCAATCGGCCGGCTTGGGACCGATAAGGATATCTTGATGATACTCCACTTTATTCAGTTAGCCGTCATTCCGGAACTGAAGATAACCGACATAGGTCTGGTTAATGTGATAAAACAAACTGTTGTCGATCTCTTCGTCAATCCCCAATAAAAAGGGTAAATTCCGGAAAAAACTCTCCTTTTTTCAGTTCTCGTGAAGAACAGATAAGATGAAAGCGCATGTCGTCAAAAATAAGGTCGAACCGGAT
Source organism: uncultured Spirochaetales bacterium (assembly GCA_964543975.1). Taxonomy (GTDB): domain Bacteria; phylum Spirochaetota; class Spirochaetia; order SPDA01; family CAZJBZ01; genus CAZJBZ01. The sequence continues at coordinate 643 of CAZJBZ010000302.1, read as the reverse complement.
GCGATTATCGGTATAGCGATGAAGCCGATCGATGGTAATCATCTTTGAAGCCAAAGGCCCCATGAGAGACTCCGAGAGTCGGTCGATATAATCATCCGATTCAATAGTATCAAGCGGAATGTTATACAGCTCCATCATCAAAACCTCTTCGATCATAGTGAGTGCTTCCACCGGCACATCGCCAAAGAGCAGACGTCTGTTTATGTCGTTGCCGTAGAGATAGCAGGTCCTGTCTACACCTTCGTTCGTCGAAATCCGCATCTTGTACCGCCAGGTAAAATGGTACCAATTGCTCTTTTGGTAATTATGGTAGGTACAGTCACCCTCTACAACCGACTGAAGCCCTTCAACCAGGTTTTTCCGAAAATCCGGTTTCTGACTGTTAAGCGGCAGCCGAGCAGGAACAACAATATACGATATCGGGTTTGTCTTGACCTTACTCAAGATATTTATATAGGTACCGAGAATGGAACCAAGCTCCTTCCATACTTCATCCTGATGAATATTGTACTCCACACAATCCTCCTTCGCCGAAAAGCCGAGTGTCCCCCGATGCTGCGATAGTTACCTCATAAGGGCAGCCTCCCCGGTCGATCCTTATTCTACGATATATGAAGAATTTTAGCTACCGTGTTTTTGAATG
>CAZJBZ010000301.1:0-5966 GCA_964543975.1 uncultured Spirochaetales bacterium | reverse complement strand
TCATGGATCTCTCTGGTAATTCGTTTCCTTTCATTGTCCGCCGATTTTTCTTCGATGGAACGGGCGTATTTTTGAAACCCTATGTTTGCATCGATCAGTTTCTGTATGGTTGAAAAAAGACGCCGGTTTTCCTGAGTTATATCGTTTACACGTGTTACCGAATAACGTAACAGTAAACCGACAAACGATAAGAGAAGTAAATAAAAACTATAGACAATGATTGCAGATTGCTCAGGGTGAGGCAGTGCAGCCCCCCATGCTTGAAACGGTTTTTGTAAGAGAACGGCAACACTTATAATTCCAATTTCCGTTATGATATGGAACGGTTGGGGCAGATAGAAAGCTATCTCAAGAATGAGGAGCGAAAAAAGGATATACTCGATCTCCAGATAAGTACCCTGCGGAATTCCCACTATTGCTATAATAATGCAGTGAAAAAACAGAAGAACGAGGCGGACATCGCGTTTGCGAAAAAGAAAGATGAAGACCGAAAGGCCGGCCGATATCCCCATTGCTACAAGGCTGTGACCGAACCATTTTGACGGTACGGACAGCTGCGGAAACACCCTGATAAAGATAAACGCCGCAAAGCAGTGTCCTACAAGCGAAAGAACAAATAATATGAAGAGTATCTTCGACAATTTCATCTGATACGATTATAACATAGGTTGTTAAAAAATGATTACTATTCTTCTTCTTTCAAAAATAGGAATATGTGGCACTTGCAAAAATTTCAATTACTTATATTGTAGGTATTTAATGACTTTAAGTCCTGATAAGAAGGTAATTTTTGCAAGTGCCTCCATTAACAAGGCAGATACCATGTTGACAAATGGGTGATAATCGGGTATATTGTTTTAGAGGGGGAATTGCAAAGATCACCATTTTTAAGAGTACCCGAGTTCAAGTCCGAGAAGCAACACGTACCCAGGGGTACCCCTGGGTAAAAAAAAAGACAAAGAGATAGAAAAGGCGACATCCTCTTGGTATTGTGTTCTTGACCAAAAAAACCAAACCAAAGGAGCCGCCTTTATGAAGTATACCCTACAACCTGTTCGGTCGTACAGGGTTTTGACACATGCAGAACGAGAAGAAATTATGATTAACCTTCGTGGTGAAAAAAGTATCCGCGAGATTGCACGTGTCCTTAATCGACACCCATCGGTTATTTCACGGGAAATAAAGAACAACAGAACCGAAGATGGACGGTACCAGGCTTTCTGGGCGCAGAATCGATCGAAGAGACGCCGGAAGAACTCCCGTCGGCGGGAGCGGATTGCAGACAGGGGCAAGAGAAGCTATATCAGAGAAAAGCTTACAAGTGGCTGGAGTCCGGAACAAATCGCCGGAAGGATGGGACGTGATCAACCCGGCAGAAGTATTAGCCATGAGACGATTTACCAGTATATTTTCAAAATAGAGCGTTCGTTGACCCAATTTCTTGTCTGTGGACGGAAAAAGAGACGAAAACGAATCCAAAAACGGGGAAAACGGGTTTTAATCGCAAACAGGAAAGGTATTGAACAGCGTCCTGTGGGGGCGAATACTCGAGAAGAAATCGGTCATTGGGAAGGTGATACCGCAGTCAGTCGGCAGAGCAAAGCGACCTTGATGGTCCTCCAGGAGCGGAAACTGGGGCTGACCCTGCTGAAGAAGCTGTCCCGATGCGCACCGCAAGAAATGAAAGAGGGCATCTGTGAGCGCTTAGCTGTGTTTCCCCCGCACATGCTGAAATCCATCACCTTTGATAACGGTCAAGAAAACAGGTCTCATGAGGAGATACAGAAAAAATTGAATGTAGAGACCTATTTTTGCAATCCGTATAGCTCGTGGGAGAAGGGCAGTGTTGAGAATGCTATTGGCTTAACGAGGAGGGAATGGCCTAAAAAAACGGATTACGCCTTGCTTTCCGAAGAAATTGCTATGTTCGAAGAGAGGATAAACACACGACCGAGGAAGCGCTTCGGCTATCTCACCTCACTGGAATATGCTGCAAGTGTTGCGTTCACTTCTTGAATTCGGGGCAGCCTGGCGGGATTCTTTATAGAGAAAGGAAATGCAACGGTATAAACAAAGGGTGCAATACACAAAGGATGAACTCAACATAGCCATACCGGCGTACAGTTTTGTGGCTCTGTATCTCCTCGCCCTGATCCCCAACGATTTCCGGCTGATTGATTCTTCAGTGCTCCTTGCCCTGATCGTCTTCGGCAGTTTGTGTGTTAGTCTGATCATCATCGGTGTAGTCGGCACAATCCTCGTCCCGCGGCTTCGGGAGTGGTACGGACCCCTGCACCGGGTGGCTTTTTTCGTGACGGTTTTTTTGCAGCCCCTGATTCTGTACACCCGGCCGGCAATAACTTCCTACAGCCTCCTGCCCACCCTGATTATTATGGTCGTTGTCTTTTTTGTGATCCCTGCGGCGTTCTCCTTAAAAATCTCCCTGTCCCTCGTTTTGACCATCAGTGATCTCTCGCTGATGCTGTACCGCGGTTCTCTCCCGCCCAGTGAGGAGTGGACATACATTATCTCCTACCTTGGGATACTGTTGATTGGAATAAACCATGAGTTTCGACTCAGAAAGCTGCGCCGTTACCGGGCCGCCTATAAGCAGCATATAGCCGACGAGATGAGGTTCAAGCACGCCCTGGCAAACTCTTCCTTCAAGGGAATCCTTCTGATAGAGGATGGAATGGTAAAGGACCTGAACCAGCTGATGACGGAGCTGATCGGCTGTAAGCCGGAAGAGATCAAGGGGAGTCCTGTTTCCCGGTTCTATCGGCTGGAGGGAGAGGAATGTTCCACCTGGACGGGATGTTCGAACCTGGTGACAGGTGAACCCCGGGAGGGCTGGGTTGTGGGGGAGGACCGGCAGGAAACCCCGGTGAGGCTGACCGTCCGGGCTGTAACGGTGGATGAGCGGGAGTACCAGGCCCTGCTGGTGGAGGACAGGACCCAGGAGAGGCTCGGCTCGAAGGAAGAGAAGAACAGGCTTGCCGTCACCGCCCTGGATGCAAAAAATCTCCCGTTGACAAAACGGGAACGGCAGATTGCCGCGAGTCTTCTGCAGGGGCTGACCCGGCAGGAGGTTGCAGACAGCCTCTACATCTCGGAGGACACGGTAAAAAGCCACATATCCCACATCTACCGCAAACTGAAGGTGCGTTCCCGGGTCGAACTGGCCCGACTGGTGCTGGGGGAGTAAAGCCGCCGGAAAAACTGGCAGAAAAACCGGCGGGTTCTCGCCCCGCCGGCAGCGTTCCGTCCATTTTTTTGTCTATTCGCAGCGCCAGGTACCTGAAGAAGAGCTATCAAATGTACTGCCCCTTCCCGGATTTCTCGGTATCTTTATGCCGGTTTAGTGCAGGCTGGTGACAGCCTGCACTATGTGATATATCAATCCCCGTATCCTTATAAATCATCCCAAATCTTAACATGATGTCCAGGATATGTCTGAACACGCTCTTCTCTCGATAGAAGCTATGGTCAATTTCGATCAGGACTCATCGAAATTTGGTGGGGATGTCTTCTTGACTCATACTGTGGCTCTTGAAACCCCAATACGAGGTAACATTGTCCACATTCCAACCCGATAGATCCTGATCAAAAACGTTGGCTTGATAGAACATCGTATTCATACTCGTCACACTACCGGTCTCCCATCCGGAGATGTCTTGATTAAAGGAATCTGCATCATAGAACATGCCCTGCATGTCCGTTACAACGGCAGTATTCCAACCGCTAATATCCTGATTGAAATCAGTTGCCCCCCTGAACATATAGCTCATATCTGTTACCGCGCTGGTATTCCAAGATGAGATATCACCATCGAATTTCCACGCATATTTAAACATATCTTTCATATTCGTCACACTACTGACATTCCAACCGTTCAGATCTTGATTAAATACTTTGGCTTGCTCGAACATTCCCTTCATAGTCGTCACACCAGCAGTGTTCCAACCGCCAATATTCTGATTGAATACCCAATTGTTATAAAACATGCCTTCCATATTTGTCACACTACCGGTGTCCCAATCGGTGATATTGCCGTTGAAGGCTACTGCATAATAGAACATACCATTCATATCCTCCACATTGCTGGTATCCCAATCATTCAGATTCTGGTTGAATGCTTGGGCGCGGCTAAACATCTGTCTCATGGTCGTAACGCTGCTGGTATTCCAATCGCCGATATCTTGATTGAAATCAGTTGCATTTTCGAACATGCGAAACATAGTCGTCACACTGCTGGTATCCCAACCAGAAATATCCTGATTGAAATCAGGGTTCCCTTCGAACAGGTAGCTCATATCAGTGATCTGTGAGGTGTTCACCTCTGTTACATCCTCGTCTGCGTTTATCATTACAATAAGCTGGGCCCGTGTTAGTGGCGGTGGTCCCTGAGCAACCGTCACGGTAATCGTTTTGGTAGAGGTGTTCCCATCCGCATCTGTAACGGTCGCCGTCAGGGTGACCTCGGTATCCTCATCCGTTGGCTGGGTAACCGTGGCAGTGCCGCTTGTGTTGTCTATGGTGATAATATCGGTGTTGTCCGATTCCCAGCTTATCGTAGTGGAGGTGTTTACCTCACCGGTAATCGGCAGGGTGAAGTCCCCCGTAACCGCGTCGGCGGTATCGCCTGAAGCGAAGGTAATATCGTCGGTAGTCAAGGCGGCCGCATCGGCTGCGGCGAGAGTATCGTCTCCGCCGCCCTCAGCCACTACGGTCACGGTAATCGTTTTGGTAGAGGTATTCCCCTCCGCATCAGTAACGGTCGCGGTCAAAGTTACCTCGGTGTCGGTAGCGGGGCGAGTGACCGTTGCAGTGCCGGTTTCGTTGTCTATGGTGATCACATCGGTGTTGTCCGATTCCCAGCTTATCGTAGTGGAGGTGTTTACCTCACCGGTAATCGGCAGGGTGAAGTCCCCCGTAACCGCGTCGGCGGTATCGCCTGAAGCGAAGGTAATATCGTCGGTAGTCAAGGCGGCCGCATCGGCTGCGGCGAGAGTATCGCCGATATCCGTAAGGCTGGTAATCATATCCGAACAGCCGTACATGAGGACGGCAACGGTGAAAAAATTAAGGAGAGCTCCGAAGGAGCGGACGGTGTTCTTTTTCATACTCTGTTCTTTCATTTGTTTCCTCCGGTGGAAAATTTTACCCCCGCGTTTATCAGCAGTTGATGGCTCAGGGCGCCATCTTCAAAGAAAAACTGATACCCCGGTTCAACATAGATTGCCAGTGTGTCGGTAACGTCAAAAGAACCCTCCACCGCCACGGTAAAGCCCGAATCGACGAAGAAAAGGGGCGGCTCCGCAAAGGCCAGATGGAACAGTGCCCCGTAGCCGAGAGTGGGGGTAATGGCGATCCTGTCGGTGATTCGAAAGGCCCATCCTGCCGTGGCATCCAGCCGGAGGGTCAGGATGCCCGATACATTCGTCAGGGGGCTGAAGTAAAAGAGGACCGCAGTCTGCGGCCGAATAACGAGCCCCGGAAGGCCGCGAAAGATGATCGGGAACCGGGCCTGGGCACCGATACCAAAGTTCGCGACATCTGCAAAATCGCTCAGAGGGACCCCGGTGGAAACCCCGGTCTCTATTCCGTCTATCCCTACGGGCCCTTCCTGGGCGACGAGGGGGACTGCTGCCGCAAGCAGGCAGAGCAGTATAAGTGTTTTTTTCATAAAGCCTCCTGTTTTTGGGGTTGAGGGTACTGTATCGGCGGCTGGATGCATATCACCCGAACGGGTGATTTTTGGATTAATGTTTATCGCTTTATAGCGATTCCTAAATACCGCATCAAAAAACAAACTTCTGCGTGGTTCTCAATGCCGGAAATGGCGGGTTTTCTGGTCCCCAACTTTTCTGCCGGAGCGACCTGAGCTAATCCTGTTTCAAGGCCCTTCTTCAGTAATCCAGCGGCCGATGTTTTTCGCTTCTTTATCGAACTCGACGCCGATTTTA
>CAZJBZ010000300.1:0-5969 GCA_964543975.1 uncultured Spirochaetales bacterium | reverse complement strand
AAATAACCGGTGTTGTTGAAGACTACGATATAAGAGGAACCATTAAACTGGCCTTAGAGCAAAATCCTGACACTGAGAACATCGCCGTGATAAGTGATACAACACCCTCGGACATAGCTAATCGGGTTCAATTGGAAAGAGTAAAACCTGAATATGAAGACCGAGTCAGATTTATAGATCTCATCGGACTGCCGGCGTCCCAATTGCGGGAAGAACTACGGCAGCTGCCGGATAATACCGTCATTCTGTTTTTCAATTATTATCGGGACACTGAAGGCTCAGTTTATACCTTAGAACAAGGTATGGATATTGTTGAGGAAAGCTGCGATGTGCCAATCTACAGTCTATGGAAAGACAAGGTGGAAAGCGGTGCTCTCGGGGGTATCATCACCAGCGGTCGCTTGCAGGGGGAAAACGCGGCGGAGATGGCACTTCAAATAGCGCGGGGAACATCTCCCGCGAAAATACCTGTGCTGCTGGAAAGTCCGAATGTGCCCATGTTTAATTATGAACGGTTACGGCATTTTGGAATTCCCCGTTTCGGGCTGCCGAAAGGGAGCGTTGTTCTTAATCAACCGAATACGGTCTTTTATACTTATAGAAGTCTGGTCTTTGAAGTTGTTTTTATTGTTGTGTTTCTATTGGCTATTATCGTTGTGTTGTGGTTTAACGTGCAAAGGCGAAAAAAAATTGAAGGAAGACTGCTTCGTGTTATTGAAGAAAAGGACTTCTTGATGAAAGAACTTAACCATCGGGTAAAAAACAATCTTGCCATCATTTCTTCCCTTATCAATCTGAAAGACGCATCGTTAGGAAGCTCTGTAGATTTATCTGATTTTAGAGGCCAGATAGATGCCATAAGGATTGTCCATGAAATTCTCTACCAATCAAATGAGGTTACCCATATTAACCTGAAAGAATATTTTCAAAACTTGTTGGAAACTATTTTCTCATCCTTCACCTCCACATCGGTCCGTATCGAGAATAAAATAGAGAATAAAACGTTACGAACCAAAACCGCTCTATCATTGGGACTCATTCTCAATGAATTAGCAACGAATGCAATTAAATACGGGTTTACCGGTATCGATCGAGAACATCAGCAAGAAAACCGCTTTTCTGTGGAGTTACACGAGGATAAAGATGCCCGCCGGTGTCTTTTTACTGTATCCAATACGGGAAGGCCGTTTCCTGAAGAGATAGACCTCGACAATCCCGAAACGCTCGGGCTGCGGCTGATTTCCGCTCTTGTCGATCAACTGGAGGGGACCATTGAACTACAGAGATATCCGCACCCGGTTTTTACCGTTCAGTTCCCAATACCCGAATCGTAAATAATCCTCCGTTGGGACCGACATAGTAATCGATTGCTTCATTGTCGGTCACAGTTTCCGATTGAGCTACAAGTGTACCGGTATCATCATAGAGAAACAGATCGAGATTGTTTTGAGAGTGGCTGAACTCGAGGTCCAGGGTGATCGAACCGGAATCAGCCTGTATCCGCCACTCTTCCTCGATTGCTTTATCGTAGTAAGTCCGGTCTACGGTGTCGGTTATGGGGTAGGAGTTTATACCGACCGAAAGGGCCGCTGCCGGATTAATTAGCCCATAGCCGAAGTAGTCGTCTCTTCCGGTTGCGCCTAAGTCTTCAGCGCTGTCGAGAATGGCAGCGTACAACTCCGCATTGGTTACAGTAGTATCCTTAGATTTCAGCAGGGCCGCGAGGGCCGAAGCGTGCGGACACGCCATGGAGGTACCCTGAAAAAAGTAGTAGTCGGCATCGTAATAGCCTGTTGCGGGATCGTCATCGTCTCCGGCGATTGTCTGCTGAAGGATGCCGTCACCATACCCGTCACTGTTGCCGTCCTCGTTCACGTTGCCGCCCGGTGCGACAATATCGAGGGAAGGGCCGTAGTTGGAGTAGGGGGCCCGCTCCTTATCGTAATCGGTCGCCCCGACTGCTATGACGTATTCGTCGTGTGCCGCGGGATACCCGACTGCTCCGTTTTCATTTCCGGCGGCAGCGAAAAGCGCGACCCCTTCACCGTTGTTGGTTGTCTGGGCTATCGTTCCCGCCACGTGCGTTCCGTGACGGTTGTCGTCATACGGATCGTCATCGTCATGTACAAAATCGTACCCTGATGTGAAACTGGTCCCGGAAAGATCGCTGATATTGTTTGCAATACCGGTATCGATGACGGCAACCGTAATGGTAATGCTGCCTGTCGTATCGTCCCATACGGCCGGCATATTAAGTTGGTCCAGGTTCCACTGATAGCTGTAATAGGGATCGTCTACACCGGCATAAGCACGCACGATGTAATCCGGTTCGGCGTACTCAATTTCGGGAAGACTGTTATAGTATGTGATCACTTCATCTATTGAACTATTGGTTTGTCCGATTTTTACTACCGACATTGTATAATCACTACTGTTAATTGCCACCGTCTCCCGTCCGTACAGCTCCACTTTCGAGGAAAGTGACTGGGTGCGGACAATACCGCTTTTATATTTGATTATGACTTGATCGGTTTGCGTATCGGTAAAGGTGTCCGGAAAATTTCTCTCCACCATTTCGACCAAAGGGTGTGCGCTCTCTTGCGAAGAACCGGTGACCAAATGAAATGCGTCATTCTCATTGGCAGAGATCCAATTTCCTGAAAGAGTGTAGCTCAAGGGTGCTGTCGGTGTTGCCGTAATCGTACGGCCGGAAGAGCTGTTTTGAGCGATATCGACGGCATATACGGTAAAAGTATATTCCGTATCGTTTATCAATCCGGTTATAGTGGTTCCGGTCGGATCGATTGTTCCGGAGAACCCGATGTCGGACTTCCCAGCCGTGCCGTACCAGATTTCGCAGCCGGCGAAATCACTTTCCGAAGGATTGGTCCAGGTGAGGGCCACCGTTCCGTCGGCGGTTTCTGCGCGTAAATCGGATACTTCACCGGGAGCGGTCACATCGCGCGGAGTCCCGGTAACGGTTTTTCCGTCTGATTTGTTTCCAACCGAATCGACCGCCGTAACAACGAATGAATATTCTACTCCGTTCGTTAAGCCGTTAATCTCCGTGCCGGTCGCGGAAATTGTGCCGGTGAACGAGGAGCCGACAGTTCCTCCGCTTCCGAACGTGATCGTCACATGATCAAAATCATCATCCTTAGGTTTGGCCCAGGAGAGTATCACTTTACCCTCACCCGAGACTGCCGACAAATCGGAGACTTCGCTCGGCGGAGTGGTATCGATTTCTTCCGGTTTTCCGCCCGTGTTACCGGCATTTTCGCAGCCGAAAAAGAGGAGGAGACCTATCGATAGAAAGAGTGCAAAGGGAAGCCGCCGTAGATTGGGCTTTGAGCTGAAACGAGCGAAACCTCTTTTTTGATTGACGGCAGCCGGTATACGGTCTACCATGATCATAGGGAGCGTCAATTACAATGCAGGTCCAAATCATACCTCTCTTAATTTTGATCGCCGTCGTCGGTTCGCTGACGTATATGATTGTCTCGATAATCACACTGAAGAAAAAGAGACGAAAGGTTTTTGCCCGCTGCACCGCGCAATATCCTTCGTGGGAGTGGATGGGCGGCATGAGGAGTTCCGTAAACAGACTTGAAAAACAAATTGTCTCGGAGCCCGATCAAATGTCTGAAAAACGGAAAAAACGTGCCGAACGGGACGATGAAATCGAGAGAGTCCGGAAGATTTTAAAAAGAAAGTATATCTGCGATTATTTAGACACTACCGATACCCTGTTTTCTCTGTTTCGAAACAGCTTTCGCAGGCTTGGAGAGCGAACGTTTAATGCCGGATAAGCATAAGCCCAATGATGACAGAGCAAAAACAATCCTCCTCGTTGAGGATGAAGCTCTCATCGCTCTCAACACGGAATTACATCGTACGGGCAGAAGGTATCGATTGTGATAACCCGAAAACCTTGGGACTGCGCCTTATCGCGGCACGGGTGGACCAGCTGGAAGGCACAATGGAGCTGAAGCGGAAACCGCCTCCGGTGTTTACAATTTCCCGTATCTCGATTTCATTCTTCCTAACTACAGGTTTTTTTGCCATAGTTCCGACTGCAAATGAAACTGCCTTGCCTTAGGACCTCCCGCGTCTCTTCAGGCGCAATTCTCGTCGTATATCGGTTACATCGAAATCAAGAAGAGCGTACAAATTGTGGCTTCGGTTTACCATCTCGAATCTGAGGATCGATAATCTTCTATAAGTTGAAATTCTTTCCCCTTATCCGATTTGTGAACAGAGGGAAAGGGATGCGTACCGCGCTTGATTGATTAGCTACTCCGGAGTAAAGAGTGTGGTTTGCTTCTCAAGATTCATTTTAATGACCTGTTCTATGCAGCCGATAAACTGCATAATGCAGGTGCATCGCAGAGAGTAGTATACTGAAGTTCCGCGTTTTTCATCCTCGATTATTCCGGCGTTTTTCAATATCGAAAGATGTTTGGAGATAGTAGATGTATCGGCGCCGACCATCTCCGTCAGTTCGCATACACAGTACGGTTTTTCATTTAATTTTTCTACGATGAATATCCTGCTCGGATGGGCAAGCGCTTTTAGTATACGCGCGCGTTCCATACTGATCATTTTTTCTTTTTCATTCATGTTTTAGAATTTGGCAAATTTGCCAAAGAATGTCAAGAGTAAAAAACCTCTACGCTGCCTTCTGTTTGTCAAACCAATGGGTTGTGCGTTTGCAAATACCGACGAGCATCAGCATGACCGGGACCTCGATAAGGACGCCCACCACAGTGGCCAAAGCAGCCCCGGAAGAAAGACCGAAGAGCATAGTCGCGGTGGCGATCGCTACTTCGAAATGGTTCGAAGCACCGATCATCGCCGAGGGGGCCGCGTATTCGTAGGGAAACTTGAGCAGCTTTGCCCCAGCATAGCCTATCCAGAAAATCAGGTTGGTTTGGATAAACAGCGGAACGGCAATCCATAAGATGGTCAACGGTTTTCGAACGATGATATCACCCTTAAAGGAGAACAATAAAATAAGGGTGATAAGCAGAGCTATGATTGTGATGGGTGTTAAAATATGCAGAAACTTTTCTTTGAACCATTGGGTGCCTTTTTTACGAATAATCCATCGTCTTGAAAAATAGCCGGCGACAAGCGGAAGGGCCACATAAATTAAAATCGACAGAACCAGCGCCTGCCAGGGGACCGGCAGTCTCCCGACACCCAAGAGAAATCCGCCTAAAACTCCGTAGAGGACCAGCATGGTAAGGGAATTGATAGCCACCATTACCAAGGTAAGCCCATCGTTCCCCCGGGCGAGATAACCCCATACCAATACCATTGCCGTACAGGGAGCAATGCCTAAGAGAATGCAGCCGGCAAGATAACTGCGCCACAGGGGGACCTGCAACATTTTGATTCCTTCCTGCACGACCACGATACCGGAGCCGTATTCCGCCCCTACCGGCAGATCCATTCCTAAAGGCATTTTGACCAGGTCGACCGCTTCCGTCCCGATGAACGTACGAAATAATACTCCTAAAAACAGCATGGCGATCCCGTACATGGTAAACGGTTTGACCGCCCAATTTAAAAAGAGGGTCAATCCCACGGGCTTTCCGCTTTTACCTGCTTTTACGACCTCGGAAAAATCAATTTTCACCATAATCGGGTACATCATTAAAAACAAACAGACCGCGATCGGTATTGATATGACCGGCGCCTTATTAACGTAAATGGCGAACCCGTCGAGGGTTTGAGCAAACGACGGGGCGACCCGTCCTAAGAAGATTCCGATGCCGATACAGATAACTACCCAGAGTGAAAGATAGCGTTCGAAAAAACCCATGCTTCTGACACTTCGATCATCAAGCTGTTTCATAACTACTGCTCCTCCCTACTGTTCCGACTGCCGGTCTTGTTTGCCGGGCCGGTAATAGTTTTTCCCGACTAGTATACTCATTATTGCTTTTTTGGCAATACCGCCAAAA
>CAZJBZ010000299.1:5772-5982 GCA_964543975.1 uncultured Spirochaetales bacterium | reverse complement strand
GACTCTATTTTCTGCCTTTTATCCGCTTTCGGGCGGTTAAAGGCGGCCGGCCTTCTTTCAGTTCGCATGTTCCGAAACTGTTTGAGGCAGTTGAAAAGATGTATGCTCTGCTCGATAAAATTATTGTACAGATCGAAAGTCCTTCCGGCGGAAATGTGGAATGCGTAAAAAATTGGAACACTCCCTACCGTTTTGAAATCGAAAATCCTC
>CAZJBZ010000299.1:0-5762 GCA_964543975.1 uncultured Spirochaetales bacterium | reverse complement strand
CGGTTGAAATCGTTGAATGAACAGGATCTTTCCGCCCATTACGGTAATGAAAACATACCGAAAAACAGTAACGCGGTCTTATTACTCTATACCATGTCCATTCTTTCCGTACTTCACCATTTAATAAACGACGCCGATAGTTTTCTCTATAATGATGACGACACCCCCTTGTACCGGTTCGAAGACGGAAACAGCAATATGCCTCTCTATTCTGTCCCTATATTAGATACCTTTGCGTTACTAAAGGAAAACGAACACACCTATTCCGGACCGGATAAATCGAAAAACGATCCGGAGAGTACAAAAGAAAAGGATGAATTAACCGGACTCTTTGCGTGTGAAAGGCTTCCTCTTATGCTCCGTCGACAGATCGATGAATATCACTCCTCTAAACTGCCGTTTTCCATTATTACTTTGAATAATCTTCAGTTGGAGGATTATGTGGTCAATTTCGGCAAAGAAGCCGGAGACGACCTGTTAAAGCACTGTTCAGGAATAATACGGCGATCTCTAGAGCACTATTCCGGACTTGCCTTTCGGGGCCAAAACGATCAATTCTTTATCATCCTTCCGGGAACTGAGAAAAGAAGCGCTCTCTCTCAGGCGGTATCACTGGTAACCGAAGTAACGCAGGAAATAAAACTGCCGATCGCATGTGGAGTGGTAGAATTTCATAAAACGTGGGGTACTGAAAAGGTAATGAAAATTTCTGAACGCACCGCGGACGAGACAAAACAGTTCGCGGAATCGACAATCGGGGTCTATGAAACCCTTCGGCAAACAACCGCGTTCATCGATCCGTTTACCTTGAAACCGAGAGGTATCGCTTCCCGCCAAAAAGAAGATAGAGTAGCCGAAAAATAAAAAACCGGAAGAGGCGTCGTTTTTTTATTCGTCTTCCGAACGTAAAACCTGAGATGAGTGTTTCGTAGCTTACGTTTTTCGGATAGCCGTTCATATGATCATGATAAAAACCGGAAATAAGAACGTAAATGTCTCCGGACGATAAATCGGGGTATTTATGAGTAAGATGAGAGGCTGCAATAGCTGAACACCCGGGAAGAAGCCAATGAGATTTCCATTGTTGCGCCTTTTCTTGATACGGTTCGTCCGAAGGATATTCCTCTACTTCTCTGAGTAACTGTTCGTACCCTCTTTCGTGTTCCAACACTACATTCTTTAGACCGGTTTCCGATTCGAAGCGGCGTCTAAGCATGGCGCCGTCTAACAGGTCTTGTCGTTCTCCCGGTATATATTCGGTAATAAAAGCATCGATAAACTCAATATTCTTTTCAATTGCCGAAGCAACCCGACGATGTCCGTCTACCACGTAATATTCATTAAGATACCGAAATACTTTTATTGGAGGAAAGAAAGCGTGGCGTTCGGTTGCTTTTTCAATCTGATGCCTTCTGAATTTCTCCTTTAAATTGTCGTGCCGTTTATATCGAAATTTGTAATCGAGGTCATGACATTTGTCTAAGGAACCGACAATTTTATCTATGGCGATCGATTTTATACCACCGTCCATCACCGAATAGGAGTTGCTTCTGTCGAACTCTTCTTCGAAACATTTAAGATGTCGTTTCACTTTTTTTCCTTTCAAGTTCTGTTGATACCCAGTCGATATGACGCCGCTCTTCGGCCGCCAGCCCGTCAAAAATTTGCTTAATCGCTTTTAACGAGGCATGGTCTCGAAGGATCGAATAGAAAGAATATGCCCTTTTTTCCTTTTCCAGAGCAATTTCTAAGATTTCTTGTGAGGTGGTGTCGGGTGTTATGAGGGGCCATTCGTCCGCAAACGTTTCTATAGTCTTAACGGTATCGGGTTTTTCAACCGTCAGTTTTCCCAAATTCCCTTCGCGCTGCGTTTCTTCGAGCTTCAATCTGTGCTTCAATTCTTCGCCGGCCAAATTTCGCAGCAATTCCTTTGCTTTCTCTTCAGCTGTTGTCGGTATCGCTTTCTCGTAAAAGTCATAGGCCTTTTCTTCCGCTTCAATGGCGTTTTCCAATATTATTTTTAACATAAAATTTTTGATGATACCTGCCATACTATTCCCCCATAAGCTGATGGATCCCCGCTTCAGCGGTCATATCGACAATATCCGGCCATCGGCCGCTATAAAACTCTCTCCATTCATCCGAAAGTGTATCATCATTCATGAGTTGATCAAAGGAAGAAACGATCATTCCCATCTCCGGATGTCTATAATTAAATATAATGTAGGGAGATGTCTTTAGGATAGTCGTTTTTCCGTCTATTTTTCCCACCGTTACTCGGAAAATTGCGCTTTCGCCCGTGCGGACTCTCTCTTTGTCGGGATTTTTCGGATCGAGTCTCCACGTTTGTCCCGAAATAAAGTTTCCGCATGAGGAGAGAATCAGTTTTTTCCTCTTTCCGCGAACCACCGTAAACCATGGTTGAAGGACGTGGGGATGATGAGACCAGACGATATCTACTCCCGCATCGAGAAGATCGTAAAAAAAGAGAAGTTTTTCGATATCCGGTACCCGCTCGTATTCCCTCCCGCTATGAAAAGAGACGATAAAAAGATCGTATGCCTTCGAATTGTTGGAAAGAGCATCGATAAAACGATTTTTGACTACTTCATCCTTCAACGATACGACTGTAACATATTCACTTCCGCCGGTATTATTCAAAAACTCTGTGGCGGCGATAAAACCAATTTTCCATCCATTCTTCTCTATGAGGACAGGTTCGAAATTCTTGTGCTGTTGTGTAGAAATCCCTGAAAAAAAAATATTATGCTCCGACTGAAGGATTGTGAGGGACTGATAAGTAGAAATGATCCCCTCGGTTTTTTGATCGGTGATATGATTATTTGCAACTGAAAAAACGTCAAATCCGGCATCGACGGCCGCTTCAACATAGGGAGGATGGACATTGAAGAGAGGATAATTCGAGACAGGGAACTCCGGAGCAATGGGAAACTCCAGATTTCCGAAAGAGAGGTCATCACTTGTGAGGATCGGAGTTACCCGGTGGTAAATATTACTGTAAGGGGGCCGGTTAAGGTTCACATCGTGGGCCATTATATCACCGACAAATGAGAGATGGAGTATTGGTTGTCGTCGCTCGGAAGCCGGAAAAGAACTTTTAACATCCGCTACGGTTGAACCGGGTTCCGAACTTTTTCCACTCGGCGTACAGGAGAGGATCGTCAGAAGGAGCAATAGGATAAGAAGTGTTCGTTTCATATGTTTTAATGATGATTTTTGCAATTGCCTCCCTTGTCCGGTATTCTCTAGTTGTGGTGCCGTGAATGGCGCGTGTTCTTCCCAACACTCACGTCTCTTTCTTCTCACTTTCGTTTTCGGATTGTCTCGCCTGTGCTTCTTGAATAAGGGAATATAAAGTCTGAATTTTGGGTTTGGGGGGGCGCAACGCTTCTTCTATCTCTTGTAGCGAGTAGTGGTCTCTGAGGAATTGATTAATATCGATTTTTGACATCCAGCAACCGATGATGTTCCTGCAAAAGGCGGGGCTGCCCGGTCTACGGCAGTACCCGAAAGGGACTTCGTGACCGAGCTGCCTGCAGTAGATTTTTTTACTGTCGAAGTGGTTTTTTTCTACCATAGATTACTACATTACCATTTCCCGCTCTTTCCGGCTTCAGCCTTTGGGAAGTCCTTAATGGCTTCCAGGTTTTTGTTCAATTCCGACTGAGGGAATTCATAATCGAACAGTTCGTTCGCAAAATAGGCCTGGTAACCCATCATATCCATGAGACCGTGGCCGCTTAAGTTGAAGACAATGACCTTCTCCTTCCCTTCTTCTTTCGCCTTATTCGCCTCTTGGATGGTTGCCGCAATCGCGTGGCTTGTTTCCGGAGCCACGACAATCCCTTCCGTTCGGGCAAAGGTGACCGCGGCACTGTAACATTCGAGTTGATGTATCGATCGCGGATTCAACAATCCTTCCACGACCGCTTGTGATACAAGAGGGGCCATACCGTGGTAACGTAATCCGCCTGCATGAATAGGAGGGGGGACGAAGTTGTGTCCCAGTGTATACATCGGAAGCAGCGGGGTCATTCCGCTGAAATCTCCAAGATCATACGCGAACGGTCCTTTGGTCAGCGTGGGACAGGATGACGGTTCGACAGGAATGATGTCGATATCGGCACCGTTGATCTTGTCGTAAACAAAGGGGAAAGAGAGTCCCGCGAAGTTGCTTCCTCCGCCGGCGCAGCCGATAACCACATCGGGTATCTTTTCTCCGGCTTTCTCCAATTGCTTTTTCGTCTCCAATCCAATAACCGTCTGATGGAGCATGACGTGGTTGAGGACGCTTCCCAACGAATATTTCGTTTCTCCGGATGGATCGGATACGGCCATTTCGACGGCTTCGCTGATGGCAATGCCGAGACTACCCGGTGTATCGGGGTAGTGGTCGAGTACATCGCGGCCCGCTTTTGTCTCGGTACTTGGGCTGGCCGAACAGTTCGCGCCCCAGGTTTGCATCATGATTTTCCTAAAAGGTTTCTGTTCGTAGCTGATGCGCACCATAAAGACTTTGCATTCCAGGCCGACGAGTGACGTGGCATAGGCAAGCGCACTGCCCCACTGCCCTGCTCCTGTTTCCGTTGTCAACCGTTTAACGCCCGCCTGTTTGTTATACCATGCTTGGGCGATGGCGGTGTTCGGCTTATGGCTTCCCGGAGGCGAATGGCTCTCGTTTTTGTAGTAGATTTTTGCCGGGGTGCCTAAAGACTCCTCGAGGGAGTAAGCACGGTGCAATGGTGATGGCCTGTAGGTAGCGAGAATTTCTTGGATGCCGTCAGGTATGGTGATCCACCGCTCAGGACTCACCTCCTGTTCGATGAGGGTCATGGGGAAAATGGGGGCGAGCATCTCCGGTGATACCGGGTTGCCGTCAGGACCCAGCGGTGGAAGCATGGGGGACGGAAGATCGGCATTGAGATTATACCACTGTGTCGGTCTTTCATCTTGATTGAGCAGAATTCGTTTTTGTCGTGCCATATGGTCTCCTTTTTTGTTATGTTTCTATTAGTAGAAACACTTTGCACGGAAAATCATTTTCTGTCAAGCGTTTTTTACCTCTCCGGTCCTTCTTTTTCGGCATTTTTCAGAAAGATGGAGAAGGAGGTCCCGACATCCGGAACACTGTCTACATCGATGGAACCGTTATACAAATTGGTGAGCTTTTTAACGATTGAGAGACCAAGACCGCTCCCGAGAATATTCTTTGTTTTTTTGTTTTTTATGCGGACGAAGTCTCCGAACAGTTTCTCCTGTTCTTCTTCAGACATCCCGATTCCCGTATCGGAGACGCTGACGCGCAGGCCGCTCTCCTTCTGCTCCACCTTTATGTTTACCGATCCGTTGTCCCGATTGTATTTTACGGCGTTCGAAACCAAATTGTTCATAATAATTTCGATTTCTCCCAGGTCGCCTGTAAACGAAATTTCTTTTTTCGAAGGAGGATTGATGGTAATGCCCCTTTCATCCGCGGACGGTTTTGCGTTTTCTACGGCAGTATTGACCGGTCTCATGAAATTGAACTCTTTAACATCCCGTTTTTTCTGACCCGATTCTATTCTGGTTAAATCTAAGAGGTCGAAAATCAATTTGCGCATATACTCCATTCGCGTAAGACACCGATCGATCATATGATCGTATGCTTCCTGATCGTCGCCGGCTGACCGGTCGTGGATTATTTTTAAATATCCTTCTACCGCATTGAGTGGTGCCTTTAGTTCATGAGAAAGTACCGATAT
>CAZJBZ010000298.1:0-6001 GCA_964543975.1 uncultured Spirochaetales bacterium | reverse complement strand
ATCGATAAAATAGGTGGGAATAAAATTGATCATGGCGATAATACCGAAAGCTCTCAAGATTACTGTAATAATAAAGAGGAGGAGCGCGCCTATTGGTACGGTAGACTCTTCATTGGTTTGCTTTTTTTCTTCAGTTCCACCGGCAGGCGGTCGTTTGAGAAAGGTCCTGTTTTTAAAAAAAACGAAACTCATAAAAAAACCGGGTATTGCCGTGATGATAAGAATGTATTTCCATTCCAGGAAGCTCAAGAGTGTACCGTTTAAGAGAAACATGCAGAAAATCGCGAAGATACCCCAGAACTCAAATCCGCCATACATCTTCCCTTTTTCGCCGGTTGTAAACTCA
Organism: uncultured Spirochaetales bacterium; assembly: GCA_964543975.1. Taxonomy (GTDB): domain Bacteria; phylum Spirochaetota; class Spirochaetia; order SPDA01; family CAZJBZ01; genus CAZJBZ01. The sequence goes on along the minus strand of CAZJBZ010000298.1, from coordinate 5,655 downwards.
TCCAACATTCCGTACATGACCGGATGATAGGTGCTTACACCCACTGCCGCTAAAGCGATAACCGGAATAAAGAGACCTAACCATGGGATAAAAGAGGCAGCGCAAAAGCATGCGGATGCAAGGAGAAACCCTCCCGCTATTATTTCTCCTCTTGAAATGGTGTCCGACAATTTACCGTTGATGTAGGTAAAAACGGAGAGGGTAGCTAAATAGGCGGTAAGAATACCTCCCGCGGCTGAGTAGGAGAGACCGTATTGTCGAAGGATCATAGGTAAAACCGGGGGAAGTATAAAAAAATAGAGATCATTTATTCCGTGACCGGTATAACTTAAGCGAATAAACTTTTTTTCTTTAGCACTAATTTTACTATCGGTAATCATATTCGCGCCTTTTTGTTTTTTTATCTGAGCCTATCATGATGAGAGAGGAAAACTGTTAAACGATATAGGGAATTATTGCCTTGCGATCGTGAGGATAAGAAGAACCGTACCGGTTCTTATACCAATTATGGTTTGCGATCGCGCGCGGCACTAAATTTGCGGCCGTCCAAAAGAAGAAAGCGGCCCCGGGTAGAGAAAAGGTCAGCAGGGCCCACCCGCCCCATTGTAGTATCTCCCCCAGATAATTCGGGGCGGAAATATAACGAAACATACCGCCGTAAGGAATTTGATAGCTCTCATTGTCCTGCTTTCTTAACCGCCGTGTTATCGTATCGGAATGGACGTGAATGATAAATCCCGAAAGGAAAAGAATAATGCCTACAATGCACTGTGGAGTAGCAAGCCATTCTATAGGATAGTGTGATGAACCGCCGGAGAGAGAATAGAGATATTTACTTTGCAGATAACCGTTGGCGGTATTGAAGATCATACCGAACAGAATGACGACAATCGGCATCTTATTTGTTCCTTGGAGAAGTGCCGAAAAGATAAATGTTCTGTAAATATAGTGAAAAAGGTAGAGAGCGAGAAAGAAAAACGGCATAAAACCGGTTTTCCAGTCTCCTAACAAAAAGAAAAGAACAAAAATGAACGGTGAAATTACCTCCATGATAATCCACCCGAGATGTTTATCGATACGCGGTCCCCACCCTTTTCTCGCGTGCCGACCGTAGGGGGCGGTAATAAAAAAGAGAATGACAAAGGTAATTAAACCAATACCAACATAGAGATAAAAAACCAATGAGTAATAGAAATTATTATAGAGCATTAGGACCCTTGTGTTATCATTTGGAGTACTTTTTTCAACACGTCTTTAATCAACTGTGAGGAACAACCGTTTACCCTTAGACCCGAACAATCGATAAGAACTGCTCGTGCAGGATTGTATTGGACTATACTATCATTTTCGATGCTGATTGTCTCTGAAATAATATGGCCACTCTCGCGGGTCTCGTCAAAAGATCCATGTTCTTCCGCCGCTCCGGGTTCCGGGTCCTTTTCATCCAGAGCGTACGCCTTGAAATCCCGCAAACTGCACTCTTTAACGTTTTCAAAGACCTGTTTTGGATTCGTATTATGTTTTTGCAGCGCACGATCGAGGTACATCAATTTTTTAAGACCGTTTTCTTCCTGAAAATCCACCGTGAGAAGCTCTCCCTCATGCCGGAGCAAGACATCTCCTATTTTTACATACTCTTTTGCGGTTTTATAGTTCAAAGGCAGACGCTCGGCTCCTAAATACTGTAAAAAACTGTTAAAACCGATCTGCTTATACAATTTCTTCTTATCGATATTTGCCAGAGACTTACAAACAGCGGCTTTGGATAATTCCACCCCGCGAATAGTCTCTTTTATTCCCGCTTCGATCTCTTCTAATTTCTCTGAGTTTATAAAATCCAAAGAGAACAGTTCCGTTTGAGCGAGAGAAGATGATGAGGTCTGAGGGTGTGCCGCACCGGCTACCGCCCTCATGATCTTGGATTGTTCTTTGGCCAAGGAATTGTCTTCGTTTCGGCTTAACTGTTCAATTTTGTCGTTTAGTTCGCGAATTTTATGGAGGAGTTCCGACTCTTTCTCCTTTTCCATTGAGCTGTCACTCCTTAGGAATCCACGGAATTAGTCGAGAAGTCCGCTTTTGATATTCCGAGTAATTCGGTTTTCGTTTTAACTCTCTGTCTTCCATCATTGGTATACTAATAAAGAGAAAAAGAAGTGTGATACAAATGGGGCCTGCTATTGTCCAGAGAAACCCGGGATCGGCTGAAAAACCGAAAAGGAAAATCCCCCACCAGAAGAGTATTTCACCTAAATAGTTCGGATGACGAGAATATTTCCATAAACCATTTCTGCACAATTCATCCGTACTTTTCCGGGTTTTTCGAAACTCAAAGAGCTGTTTATCAGAAAATGATTCCAGCAAAATTGCCCCGCCGGTCATCAAAATTGCCGCAATGTCAATTGTTGAAAAAGGCCGATCGAACCGGGTCATTGCGGGATAGAGCGCAAGACATCCTCCGAAAACGATGAGCGTTGGGAACAGGTGAATTCCCAGAAAACTGACTCCCCAATACAGTTTACCGCTGTTTTTTCTGAAATTGACGTAACGCCAATCTTCATGTCCCAATCCTGTCCATTGGTGCGCCCAGTTGTAGGTCAAACGGCCGCCCCATACAAAAACAATCAGCAGAACAATAATGACCCGTACAAAAGGAATATTCGTTTCCACCGGCTGAGCGGTATTCAGGGCATTAAAAAACCAAAAAACTGCAATAAACAACGGCGCTACACTCCAGTAAGGGTCGTACATGCTGGAATTATTAACGATTACACTGAAGAAAAATACGATACAGGTGGCAATGATATCGGCAAATCCGGCAATAATAATGGGATGAGACTCTCCGAACACCATTCCGGTAATTACCGCGCCGACGCCGGCGACGATATAGGCAAGGACGACAACAACAAAACCACGCAGTGTTGAAGAGTAACCGTTTTCAGAAGCCTCACTAACTATTGTGTCTTTTTGTTTCATAGAGTGTTAAGCCTATAAGAGAAGAATAGAAGATGCAAGTAGTTTCCACGTTCCATTTCGCATTTCAGCTGATAGAGGACGGTGTTTGAGGGACGCATTCCAGAACAGCATTTGCAAGATGGTGAATATCTCCACCACTCGGTTCTTGATACACCCTGAGACCGAACTCCGGTATGACGGCGAGGATATGATCAAATATATCGGCTTGGATTGACTCATAATTAGCCCAGCGTTGATCATTGCTGAACACGTATATTTCAATCGGCAGACCCTGCGGGCCGGGTTCCAGTTGACGGATAAGGAAGGTCATGTCGTTATGGATTTTCGGATGTCGATTGAGATATTCAGTTATGTAAGCGCGAAACGTGCCGACATTGGTTAATCGTCTTCCGTTGACCATATCGGATATATCTATTTTATTATTTCGATTATATTCATCAATTTCGGCGAGTTTCTTCTCAATATAGTCTTTGAGGTATTCTATCTTTTTAAACTTCGCGATCATCTCATCAGAACAGAATCGGATACTCTGCATGTCGATGTTTACCGCCCTCTTAATCCTGCGCCCCCCCGACTCCACCATTCCCCGCCAATTCTTGAAAGAATCCGAAACCAGTGCGTAAACAGGTATGGTTGTAATAGTTTTGTCCCAGTTACGGACCTTTATTGTTTGCAGGTTAATCTCTATAACCTCTCCGTTCGCGCCGTAATTATTCATTTCTATCCAATCACCTATATGGACCATGTTGTTGGCTGAAAGTTGAATACTTGCAACAAACCCTAAAATGGAATCCTTGAACACAAGAAGCAGTACCGCACTCATCGCCCCGATTCCGCTTAAAATCCCCAATGGAGAAGTATTCATAATGGTTGTTATAATGAGCACCAATCCGACAATATAAACCAAAATCTTGCCGACTTGGATGTACCCTTTGATGGGTCGCGTTCGTGATATTTTGAAGGTGGCATAGATATCGTTTACCGAACTCAAAAAGGCATCCACAATCAGAATGGTAATGCCGATCATGTAGGCGACGGCAAGCCGTTGTATGACGTTGGTAACGGCTTCATTTTCGGGAAAGGCCGAATTGCCTAGAAAATAAATAACCAAAGCCGGGGCCAGATGGGAGAGCCGTGTTAGCACCCCTCGATCAAAAATAATGTTGTCCCATTTCGATTCAGTCTTCGATACGATTTTTCCGATGAGGGACACGATTACCCGTTTCGCAATAAAATTTGTTAAAAAACTGAAACCGATAATACATATGATAATAAGTATTTTTGAAAGAACAACTGCTCCGGTTTCCGATAATCCGATGATATCGACAAGGCGGTTGATTATATCGACCATCTTTCTGTCCTTACGATGCGGTTTTTTTGATACTCTCTATTTCATCTCTAATGAGCGCGGCCTCTTCAAACTCAAGATTTTTAGCGTGTTCAAACATCTCTTTCTCCATCGCCTTTATGAGCTGTTTTCTTTCCTTCGGATTAAGAATATTGTAGCTCTGTTTTAACAATTCGATTGATATTTGTTCGGTCTTCCGTTTTTCTTCTTTTCTTCGGATCAGGAGGTCCTGAATGTTCTTCTTGATTGTCGTTGGTGTAATATTGTGTTTTCGGTTGTAGGCTTCTTGAATCGATCTTCGTCTTTGTGTTTCATCGATCGCTTCTCTCATTGCGTCCGAAAATCGGTCGGCATACATGATAACCATTCCGTTTTGGTTCCGTGCCGCCCTTCCTATAATTTGGATGAGTGAAACTGCAGAACGGAGAAAACCGATTTTATCGGCGTCTAAGATAGCGATGAGTGAAACTTCGGGCAGATCGAGACCTTCACGCAGGAGGTTGATTCCAATCAGGACATCAAATTCTCCCAATCGGAGGTCCCGTAGTATCTCAACCCGTTCGATTGTTTCGATATCCGAATGCAGATAGCGAACCTTTAAACCCATTTCGGAAAAATAATCGGTAAGGTCTTCCGCCATCTTTTTTGTCAATGTGGTAATTAAGGTACGCTCCTTTTTCACAATTCGTTTTCGTATCTCCGCGTAGAGGTCTTCTATTTGTCCCTCAGTTTTCCGTACCGTAAGCTCAGGGTCGAGAAGACCTGTAGGACGAATAATCTGTTCCACGATTTTAGCCGAACGAGAGAGCTCTTCGTTCTTCGGGGTGGCGGAAACGTAGATAACGGTATTCATTAGGTGGTCGAACTCTGAAAAGATAAGAGGTCTATTATCCAAGGCTGAAGGAAGACGAAAACCGAAATCGACCAACGACTGCTTTCTGGCTCTGTCCCCCTCATACATACCTCCGACCTGAGGTATGGTTACATGAGACTCATCAATAAACGTGAGAAATTTCTCAGGGAAATAGTCGATAAGAACGGCAGGTCGCTCCCCCGGCTGCCTTCCGCTTAGATGACGGGAGTAATTTTCAATACCCGAACAATACCCCATCTCGTCGAGCATCTCCAAATCGTAGAGAGTTCGGGTCCTCAATCTTTGCGCTTCTACCAGTTTGTTTTGGGAAAGCAGTTCTTCGTAACGGACATCGAGCTCATCCTTTATATTTTGGATTGCCGACTGAATTTGATCTTCCGGCATAATGAAATGTTTTGCAGGATAAATAACGCATACGTCCAATTCCTCAAGTGTTTCGCCGGTAAGCGGATGGATTTTT
>CAZJBZ010000297.1:0-6057 GCA_964543975.1 uncultured Spirochaetales bacterium | reverse complement strand
GAGAGATGAAAGAATTACATCCCTTACCGGAATAATAGAGGAAAGAAACAGTGATATGAAGCGGCTCTCCTCCTTAATTGATGAACGGAACTCCTCAATCGAACAACTGCGGACTGAAATTACGCGACGGAAGAATGAGATTGAATCGTTGACCGACAGACTGAGTGATAAGACGGTGGAAGCGGAGCGATTATCCAGTTCATTGACCGGCAGAGAAGGAGAGGCGGGGGAACTCAGTAAATCGATACAAGAGAAGGACACCCGTTTGTCCGAGCTGAGCGGGGAGGTCCTACGATTAAAAGATGAAATTGACGGACTGGAGGCCGCTGCCGTTGATGCTGAAACGAACTACCGGACTACGTTAGAAGAGAAGAATCGTACAATTGACACTATTGAAGAACTACAAGAACAGCTCGCCGCAGCTAATGCGCTGAAAGCCGAGTTGGAGGAAGAGCTTGATCGGCCACGGGAAGTGCTTACGGGTGAAGAGCTGGAAAAGGCCGAACAGACCGGTAGAATTGAGGCGTTTAACGATGTTATCGACTATTTGGTCTATCTTTCCGCGGGAACGACGACAAATACTAATCTGACTCGTCATGTCGAACGATTGGCCGCGAATGATTTCCATTATAGAAATACCATCGAAGAGATCCAGGACGTAATAGGAAAAACAAGTGCCGCTTCACCAACCTCCGTAGGAGGAGTTGAAACAAAACTGTTAGGGACCATCTCGTCCGTTGCCACCAACACTGTGGTTATCGAACCATTGGTTTCCATGCCGGTACAGGAAGGAACTACCGTGGTGGTAAAAAGGAAAATAACGGCAAACCGCGAACAGACGATTGCCCGCGGAAGTGTCTTCAATGTTACCGCGGGCCGGATAGCCGCCCGAGTACAGCACTTTACCGGTGAGACCCGACGACCGAGGGTGATGGATTTGGTCTATTTAGAAATACCGCGATAAAAGGGCCCCTTTCAAAATGCCGGCAAGATTTTTTACGTCAAAACGGAGTCTATCGGACGGTACTCACGGTGTGGATTAGCCGGATTTCACTTCGATTTTTTTCGGTTTTTCCGCTTCTTTGAGGTGCAGGGCCAGATAGAGTATTCCGTTTTCTATACTTGCCTCAACTTTGTTCCGGTCGACCGTCTCATCAAGAGTATACACCTGATAATAGTCGCCGTCCCGTCGTTCGCGAACCACGTAGGTCCCTTCTATTTCAGGAGTGTTTCGTTTGCCGAAAATTGTAAGCTGATTATTTTCAATATTGATGTCAAGATTCTTCTTTGAAACTCCGGGCATTTCCAGTCTCATTACAATTTTTCCGTCGTCTTCACGGATGGTGCAGGCTGAACGGATCCGTCTGGTTTCAGGTGTGCCTCTCTCTGTTCTTTTTTCTAATTCTTTCTTTGTTGCCATAGTGATCACCTCCTATTTCGTTTGTACCGTTATCTGTTTCGGTTTCTGCTCCTCCTTTTTCGGGAGCACAATGTGTAAGACTCCGTCCTTTAAGGTGGCGTCTACTTTGTTTGTGTCGACCGATTTGGGAAGGGAAAGAGTTCTCTGAAACTTACCCGACCAGGTTTCCTGTCGATAAACCTTCTCGTCTTCCTTATCGATGTCGCTTTTTTTCTCCCCCTTCAGGGTCAGGATGTCTTGGGTGATGGAGATATCGAGGTCGTCGATACTCATACCGGGAACATCACAGTACACGGTGAAATCATCAGGATTTTCAACAATGTCAATGGGCGGAGAAATTGTTCTGTCGTAGAGTCCGCGACTCTCAGGAGTTCGGTTCGTGTTAAAGAGATCGTTAATTTCATTTTGAAGTTTTTCAAAATCTTCCCACGGATCATATAAATCATTTCCCCATCTGATAAGTGCCATAAGCTACCTCCTCAATCAGTATTGTTATAAATAGAAATGCATAATCTATGCCAACTTATATTTTATTTTTATTTAATAAATTCTTTTTATACAAGGAATTACGATCTTATCAAGGTTTTGCCTCCACGTGAATATAGTAAATTGTTCAATTTGACCCATCTCTATCTGTAAAGGGGTATATCAATGTGTCAATTTGACGCATTGATATATATTGTCATGATCGACCCTTCCGTGTATAATCCTTCTACTATGAAAAGAGATATCAAAGAAGCAACAAAACAAATCAGTGAAATCATTCTTGATGTAAAAGAAAGGGCGTACAAGGAAACAAGTACGGAACCGGAACCGGAATTAACCAAAACCTTGGAGTGGCCGATCACCTGCACTGTAGGTCCCGGATTGGAAGGGGCAATAGCGTGTGAAACGGAAATCGGGTATGTGAACGGTACAAAGGGGTGGCTCATTTACCGGGGGTACGACATTTTTGATCTATGCGCCTACTCCACCTTTGAAGAGGTCTCCTTCCTCCTCTTAAACGGACATCTGCCTAATAAGAGTGAATTGCGTCAGTTTGACCACTATTTGAAGCAGTCGAGGCATGTCACGGATACCAGCCGACTCCTGATGGGATTTCCCGTAGAAGAGATGAATCCTATGGCGGCACTTCGACTCGGGACCAATTTAATGCGGCAAAAGCAGACTTTTCGTGACCGGGATGTATCCGAGTCGAAAACCGTTCCCATATCCACCGATGAAGATTCCATTCCCATGGAGATAAAGCCGTACGCGGAACCGCATGCTAAATATGAGTTTCTCAATCATCAGTATGTTCGCCCGAAGGGTGCGAAGAAGACCGAGCTCGCCTCGGAGGAGCTGGAAAGTTGTTACCATTTGATTTCCGGTGTCGCGACTATCGCGGCCCTTATTACCAGAGTGCGAAAAGGCCATCTCCCGCTGGAACCGGACCCTAAGCTCTCGCACGCGGCAAACCTCCTCTATATGATGACCGGTAAGGTGCCGACACCTCTTGAGGAACGGATTATGGACATCTGCCTTATCCTTCACGCGGACCATGGGATGAACGCCAGTACCTTTGCCTCATTAGTCGTTGCTTCCACCCTCTCGGACATCTATTTTTCAATCGGATCGGGAATCGCGGCCCTCAACGGACCGCTTCATGGGGGCGCAAACACTCAGGTTATGCAGATGCTTCAAGAAATCGGAACGGAAGAGAACGTGAAACCGTGGTTTGAGAAAAGCATGAAAGAGAAAAAGAAGATTATGGGTTTCGGCCATAGGGTTTATAAGGCGTACGATCCGCGAGCGCTGATATTGGGTCCGCTTGCCGAGCTTCTTACGAAAGACCATCCCGAGATGGCCCCTCTTTTCCAAACCGCGAAAGTGTTGGAGAAGGAGGTAGTCAACCACTTGGGGGAGAAAAAGAAGATATTTCCCAATGTGGATTTCTATTCGGGTTTTGTTTATGCCTCTATGGGTATTCCGATTGATTTCTTCACCCCGATGTTCGCCGTAGCACGGACGGCCGGCTGGACTGCCAGGGTAATCGAGTATCTCAAGAACAACAGGATATTCAGGCCCAGAGCGATGTATACAGGAAATTTCGACAACCGGTACCTTCCGATCAACGAAAGGGAATAGAGGAGGCACTTGCAAAAATAACCATATATCCCACTTCTGAAAGGAGCTCAGAGGAGGGTGAGGTCCCTTTTACGGTTTCGGACGGACGTCTATCGGATTACCTCGACTCGAGTTCGGATATTTTTTCGATACGCCTTTGATGTCTGCCGCCTTTATAGGTTCCATTTATGTAGGCATCCAGCATGTCTTCGACTTTATCGGAATAAACTATTCTTCCCGCGAAAGCGATGAAGTTGGCTTTATTGTGGGTTTTAGCTTTTTGCGCGCTGAAAGTATTGCAGAGCAGCGCGCAGCGGATACCCTTGATTTTATTCGCCGAGATGGAAACGCCGATTCCGGTACCGCAGCATACGATTCCGAAGTCGTACTCCCCTTTTAAATATTCATCACATGCTATTCTTGCCGTATCGGGGTAATCGACCGCTTCATCGGAATCAACACCCATGTTTGTCACCGTATGGCCTTGCTTCTCCAAATAAGCAACGATTCGTTTTTTAAGATCTACCGCGGCATGGTCGTTTCCGATAACAATATTCATCACACTCTCTCCAAGAAATTTCTACCAACTTTATGGTACCTGCAGTGTACACATAATTGGGTAAACTGACAATGGGACCGAAACCTTATTTGACATACCACATAAAGATTCCTATACTTTTGAGTGCGTAAGCCGACAAAAATATGAAAAAGAAGGTCACACAAAGATCGATTCTGAAAGCTTATACAATCCGCACGTTTCTCTCCATGTTTCTTCCTCTCTGTATCGTAATTGTCTCCTCCGGCGTTGGTTTACTACTCCTTCAATCGAGTAATGCAAAAACGCAGCTATGCAGCGTGGAACAGCAGTTTATTCAAGGAAAGAAGCTGATCATTTCTCATCATTTAAATAAAGTCATTGAAGATATTCTCTACCTTTCCGACGCGAAAAGACTTCTCAACATTAAAAATAGGGACTTAGGTGAAAACGATGTCGGACGGCTTGGGTATATATACCGTTCGTTCTTGGAACGAAGAAGAGTGTATGATTATATTCAGTGGCTTGGACCGGATGGAATGGAAAAGGTGAGGGTCAATTACAGTCAGGATGGGGCGTCGATAGTCGAAAATGACGACCTAAAAAATAGTGGAAGTAATTACTATTTTAGGGAGACTTCGCTCGTAAGACCGGGTGAAATTTACATTTCCAAATTCGATTTCGAGACGGAAGGAGGGAGAATCAATGAACCGTACTGTGCTTCGGTCCGTGTCTCCCGCCCCTATTTAAAGGATGATGGAGATGTCTTCGGTATTGTCATACTCAGCTATCGAGGACAAGACATATTGACCGGTTTGGAAGGTCCCGCCTCGGAGCACTCCTTAGGCATACCCATGTTGTGCAATTCGGATGGATATTGGCTCTATCATCCCGAAGAAGAGATGCGATGGGGTTTTATGTTTGATGGGAAGAGACAGGTCAGTTTTAAAACTCGATATCCGGATGTATGGAAAAGAGTAGCGGAACATGAAGAGGGTGTCATTGATTCGCGGGAAGGTATTTTTGTCTTCAATACCATTCGTCCCCTTCACAGTAACGGTATTATCCCCGAGTCGTTACGCGATCACGAGATAAACGTAATCCACGGAAGGGGAGAATCGGGGAATTACCATTGGAAACTCATCTCGCTTATTCCTCACGACGTGATTATGGAAAGAGTGCGGCCGTTCAATGTCGCGATAAGTGCGGCAGTAGTGCTTGTGTTAGCGGCATTCGGTCTTGCCGTTTTCTCTATTGCTAAAAATCGGGCCAAGAGAATAATTGCCGAAGAGGAGTATAAGCAGGAACTGCGTAAGCTGAAAATCGCCGTCGAACAGAGTGCTAACGTAATTGTTATTACGGATACCGGCGGTAACATCATCCTTGCCAATAAGGCTTTTGAACGCTCTACCGGTTATACACGGGAGGAGGTCCTCGGAAAAAACCCTCGTATACTCAAGAGCGGGCGACAAGCTGATGAAGTATACAAAGAGATGTGGGACACCATCTCCCGCGGCAAGGTATGGAAGGGGAAGTTTCTCAACAGAAAAAAAGACGGAAGCCTCTACTGGGAAGAAGCCTGCATAACCCCCATCATCGGTGAGACCGGTAAGGTTGAATATTACCTCGCTGTTAAGGAAGACATAACTCGACGGAAGCAGGCTGAAGAAGATTTGACGAAGGCAAAGGAAGAGGCGGAAACGGCGAATCGACTCAAGAGCGAGTTTTTGGCCAACATGTCGCACGAGATTCGGACCCCTATGAACGCCATCCTCGGTTTTACCGACCTTCTTCTCGAGGAAGAAACCGATTCTAAGAAGAAAGAGAATCTTCTCGTCATCCGTGATTCGGGTAAAAACCTTCTGGATTTATTAAACGATCTTCTTGATTTTTCTACAATCGAAGCGGGCAAAGCGACAATTGAAAACCATCCTTTTGAAGTAAAAAATATCGCGGATAAGACGAGGAGCACGTTTTCATCGACCGCCGCACGCAA
>CAZJBZ010000296.1:0-6074 GCA_964543975.1 uncultured Spirochaetales bacterium | reverse complement strand
TCGAAATTTGCCACAGAACAGGTTTCATGGGCTCGGACCTCAGTGAGGTGTATCTGTTCAACGATAAGAAACTGTTCGCCATGTTCTGGGCACTCTACTATGTAGAGTATGAACCGGAGAATTGCTTTCTCTGGGTAGAAGACGGGAAGGCTGTCGGCTATATACTGGGCTCGAAGGATACACAGCAGCAGCGTCTTACTTTTCGGAAAAAGATGTATCCCAGGGCACTGCTTAGGACTATATTCTACACCTTATGGCGTCATCCGGAGTCGTACCATTTTGCAATCAAGGTCCTTGCCGGCTTCAAAAAAAGACCGACCAATGACGATTTGGAGTTCTATAAAACATATCCGGCTCATCTCCATATCGATATTTTGCCCGGTTATCAAAGCAAAGGCATCGGCAGTACACTGATGACAACATTCTTGGATCACATGAAAAAAAATGGCGTCACCGGAATACACTTGGGTACCTCTTCGCAAAACAAAAAGGCGGTCCCCTTTTATGAAAAACAGGGGTTTACCCTCTTGAACAAACGGCCTAGCGATTTTTGGGAAACCGGAGAACAGATATACTCTCTAACGTTCGGGAAAAGATTGTAGATTGCTCAATGGAAGCCGGACTACTTTCTCAATCGAGCTGTTCATCCATTAAACCTGCTGCGGTGTTGGTGGCCGTAGGTTATGGCCTCTTCCAAGAAGGCGGTAACATTTTCCAGCGGAGTACCTGGGAGAATCCCGTTTCCCGCTGCAAGACACATGCCCCCGCCGGGCCGGTCGAAAGTATCGATTAAAAAGCGGACCTCACGCTTCACTCCTTCGGCATCCTCCTCCTGAAGAACATGCTGAACATCCAGCCCTATGAGAAAAGAAAGTTTGTCTCCGAACTTTTCCGCGGTTGTCTTTTCATCCATGGTATGTTTCTGTACCGGATGGAAAACATCGAGACCGGCGGCGCAGAGGTCGTCTAAGAGAAGTGAATTATCTCCGCAGCTGTGGAGCCAGAAATGCATTCCCAATTCCTTGAGAACGCCTCCCAACTGTTTATAACGCGGATAGAACAGCCGGTGAAACAGATCGGGAGAAAACATCGGGCCCTTCTGGTGGCCTAAATCGTCACTGGTAAAAAAACCGTCTAACCGTACGTTTTGCCGGAAGCAGCGGATATAGCGAATATACTGCTCGGTGAGCGCTTTCAGCATCTTGTCCACCAAATCAGGATTCTCGTAAAAATCGAGCATGATGTTCTGCATACCCCGGATTTTCCAGGAACGTTCGAAATAGATAAGCCACCAGCTCAAGAGAACATACCGATCTTCACGTCCGGCTGCTTCAGCCTGCTTCAGGAGGCCGTCGATCCGGGGATCGTTTTCGGGTGCAGGGAACTTCTCGATCAGCTCATCCAGTTTTTTCCAATCATCCAAAATCGGATTCGCGTCATGGGCCCCTCCCGAAGGGATCTCCCACGACAATCCCATCTCTTCGAAGGGAGTAGGATCGATCCATACTTGGCCCACATCCTCCGGATACTTATCATACCGGTCGAGGGCGCTGCCGTGGAGCTCTTCGAATCCTTCCCCCCACCATTTCCCCCGGATGATCGGGATACGGCAGGGGTTCTTCTTTTCGACCGCTTTGATTATCTCTTCTCTGTGCAACGGTGTGTAGATATCTTTCGTTGATGTCATTGTGTTATCCTTTGATTGCGCCTGCAGTGAAACCCTGCATGAAGGTGTTTCTTCCCAAGAGGAAGATGATGATAACCGGCATTATGGTAAGTACGCCGCCCGCCATGATCATACCGTACTCGACTTTGTACATATCGACCAAAGTCGCCAAACCGACCGGCAGTGTGAACTTTTCACTGGAGCGCAGCGCGATGACCGGCCAGAGATACTCGTTCCAGCTGTTTACAAAAGTAAGGGTTGCCAGCACCATCAGTCCGCTTCCGATCGCCGGCAGCGGCAGGATGATCTGAAAGAAGGTGCGGAACTCTCCCGCCCCGTCTATACGAGCGGATTCGATTATCTCATCCGGAACGCTTCCCACCATGATCTGCCGTAAGAAAAAGACACCGAACGCGGTAAACGCCCCCGGAAGAGCGACCGCCTGCAGCGTGTCCAGCCATCCGAGTGTGTTCATCAGCAGGAACAACGGGACCACGGTAATTTGGGGTGGAATCATCAAGAAGCCGATGACGATAAGGAAGAGAAAATTGCGCAGAGGAAACTTGTATTTTGCAAACGCGTATGCCGCGAAAGAACAGGCGAGAAGGTTAACAAAAATCCGTACCACCGTTATGACGATGCTGTTCAGAAATTGTCGCAGGAACGGGATCCGTTCACCCGATAGGAGTGTCTCATAATTGATGGTAAGAGGGTTGTCGGGAATAAAAGTAATAGGAATACGGTATATTTCGGAGTTTGCCTTGAAGGAGGAGAGGATCATCCAAAGAAAGGGAAAGACGGCCACAAGCAGTCCCGCGCACAGGACAAGATAGGTAAGCGTTGTTTTCATATTTGCTGATAAGCGATAACCGGTCGATGTTCGTGCCATTTACTCCTCCCCGAATGTTCCCATGAGTTTCATCTGCAATAACGATATGACGAAGATGATAATGACCATCGTGTAGCCGATAGCCGAAGCGTATCCGAACTGAACGTTCTGGAACGCAGTCATGTAGAGGTAGACCGTCATAAACAGGCCCGAATCGGCAGGACCGACGCCCGAAGCCAAGAGATACGGTTCCGCGAACAGCTGGTACGAACCGACAATGGCCAGAACCACGACAAAGGTGATGATCGGTTTCAACAGTGGTAGAGTGATATACCAGAACCGCTGCCATCCGTTCGTTCCGTCGATGATCGCCGCCTCGGTGATATCGGTCGGAATATTCTGCAATCCCACGAGAAAATAGAGGGTATTGATGCCGGTATACTTCCACAATCCGACGAGTATGATCGAAGGCATCACAAAAGAAGGGGTCTGGAGCCACTTTACTTTCGGCAACCCGAGAGGAGCGAAAAGGTAATTGTTGATTACGCCGTATTCATGGTCGAAGACCAGTGTAAACATGATGGCGATAACAACACCCGAAGTCAGCATGGGCAGGAAATAGCTGGTCCGAAACAGATGCTTGAATCGGATGCGCGGAGCATTAATGAGAAGGGCGAAAATGAGTGCGCAGGCAAGGATGATAAAGACACTCGCGGCGGCGTAGTAGGTGGTATTGATGAGGGCTTTTACAAACCGTTCATCGGAAAACAGATTGATGTAGTTTTTGATGCCGACAAACTTCGGCTCTTCCCATAATCCGGTAATCTTAAAAAGGCTGAGATAGAGAGCATGAATGACCGGATATATCCAAAACAAAAAGAGGCCGAAAAAATAGGGGGCCAAAAAAAGAAAGGGGGCCACTTTTAAACGAACGTTCCACTTCACGGGTGTTCTCTCTCCTCACATCGAACAATTCGATGATCATAATGATAAAAGGGAGCCGGTGAGTGTTTTACCTCTCCGACTCCGAATTTTTCTTTCGACAAACAATTTATTCTTCTTCTTTCTCCCGAACGTCTTGGGCAAGTTTCTGCAGTGCCGCTTTCGGGTCCATTCTTCCTTCGACTACTTCGAGCCAGTACTTTTCAGGCCATAAGGAGTTGTGGACCATAGTAAGGTTGACTGCCTGATTTTGTTTCGGCACATTCGGGCCTACTTCCGCGAACAGCTTCCCCAAAACTTGACCGTTGAAATAGGAATCAGGCTGATAGAGACGATCGTTCTCCCATGCCGGTTTATACGGCGGAAAGAGGTTGGTCAGCTCGTACCGTAGAACATTGCCCTCTTCCGAGAGCATCGAAGCTTCAAGGAATTTCCATGCCAATTCGACATTGTCCGAAAATTGAGTAATCGTAGCGCCGGTACCGCCGAAACAGCTGGTGTTGTGCTTTTCGGGATCGTCTTTCCAGACAGGAAGAGGCATGGCCATCCACTTCCCTTCCAATTCGGGAACGTTGTCTTTGAAGAATCCCGCGAACCAGTCCGCCCCTATTTGGGTAACATAGTTTCCTTCCCGCAAAGCCGCGTAATGGGCGGCGTCTTCAGCTGCTCGTACCCCGGCAATACCGTGTTGGTCTTTGAGGCTTAACAGCCATTTGACGGTGTCCAAAACGAGGGGGTCCTTGTCGGCTTGAATCCTTCCTTTCTCGTCAAACCATCCTGAACCTCGCTGCCGAATGAGTATAGAGACGTAGCCGTCCTCTAAGGCGATCATCTTTCTATCGCCCTGACTTATCTGTTTCCCTGCCTGAATAAAATCGTCCCATGTTTGGATGCTTTCGGGATCGACTCCGTTTTCTTCGAAGATGTCGGAACGATAGTAGAGGACGACAGGACAGAGCGCGTGCTCGATTCCGTAATATTTTCCGTCCGTTCCCTGATACAGCGACAGCCGGGATTCCACCATCTTGTCCGGATAACCGCTGTTTTGCAGTCTGTCGGTAAGATCGACGAACCCGACCTTGCTGCCTTTCAGAAACGACCCGAACCGACCCTGCTCAACATCGGAAATATCGGGTGCCCCGATTCCGGTCTGCAGCGAGACCATCAATTTATCATGCATTTCCGAATAGGCGATGACTTTTACGTCCAGATTGAAATTGGGATCGAGATCCGGTCCGGCTTTCTCACCCATTTGCCTATACCATCTGGCATGTGTATCGACAAAAGTCCATAGTTCCAAATCCGCCGATTTCGCTTCAGCCGCTTCACCGCCTTCCTGTTGACCTCCGGCAAACACCGAAGCCGCGCTCAGGAAAAGCAGAAAAACGATACCGAAAGAAACAGCTTTTCGTAATTTTTGTGAAAAGGACATAACTTCCTCCTTTAGAATTATTGTTTGATGCAATGGTATAGGTGAAATCCGTTTTTCCACAAGTGTCGGTCGTACTCAATTCGTACTCATTCTCGTACTCCACAAGTACTTGAAAGGTACTCGGATAGGTCTTCTTATAAGAGGGCGCACTCATAAGAACTTGATTAAACTACGGCTCTTCTTGATTGCTTCCAATCTGCCGTGCACGTTGAGTTTTGTATAAATCCGGCTGATGTAGTTTTTCACGGTCTGCGTAGCAAGATTCACCTCTTCGGCGATTTCGGTATTATCGTATCCCTGAATGACCATTCGAAGGATATGACGTTCTTTCCTCGAAAGCTCATAGTACCAATCCGGTAGATCGACATCGGAAATTCCTCCATGGTAGACGTCGGCATCAGAATCACCGATCAATTTCGATGCCAACGACGAAGGGAGGATAAACGAACCGTCCCCCGCCGCACGGACGGAATTAAAAAGCTCATTGGGAGGGACATCTTTCAAGAGATACCCGATGGCCCCGTTTTTCACCGCCTGTTTGACATACTGATCGTCATCATAGGTGGTAAGCATGACGATCTTGATATGAGGATGGGCCTGATGGATCCTTCGAGTAGCTTCCACTCCGTCAATTCCCGGCATTCGCACGTCCATCAAAACGATGTCGGGGTGCAATGCTTCCGTCTTCTCAATCGCTTCCTGACCGTCATGGGCTATACCCACAATCTCAAAATCATTGGCCCGAGTTTCAAAGACTGAACGCAATCCTTCGACAAAGAGGACCTGATCGTCGGCTAATAATATTCTCGTGCTCATTTTGCTCTATTCGTTACCTTCCCGAATCGGAAGCCGGGCGATTACGGTAAACCCGTCGAGTCCCTGATATCGAAGCTCTCCGCCTAAAAACTCGATCCGTTCCCTCATTCCCTGGAGGCCGATTCCTTCGGTCACCGTAGAGGCGCCCATGCCGTTATCACTGACACTAATAATAAGCCAATCTTCAACCCGTTGGAAGCGTATCCATGCATTGTTCGCGTGACCGTGGCGGAAGGTGTTGGTCAACGCTTCTTGAATAAACCGGTAAATTGTAAGAAAAATCGAGGGCTGCTCAATGACTCGGTCTTCAACATACTGCTCTATCTTTGCCTCGATTCCGGTTGCCCGTTTATAGGTCGTAATCAAGCTTTCAATTGCCGAGATACCCC
>CAZJBZ010000295.1:0-6130 GCA_964543975.1 uncultured Spirochaetales bacterium | reverse complement strand
ATTATCTGGGTGTTTCTGCTGCATCCCGACTTGGGGGGCTTCAACTTCGCGCTTGTATGGCTGGGAATTGTAGAAAAACCGATAGCCTGGCTGTCCCGGCCTAATCTTGCGATGTGGGGGGTCATCATCGCCGCTTTATGGAGGGCTTTTCCCTTTCACATGACGATGAGTTATGCAGTCCTTCAGACACTTCCCGAAGAGATGGTGGATGCGGCAAGGATCGACGGTGTAAACGGGTGGCAGATGTTTTGGAACATCAAATTGCCGTGGATGAGACCGGTTTTAGCCACAACCACCCTCTTGGGCTTTATCTGGACCTACAATTGGTTCACCTTGATCTACGGGATGACGAAAGGGGGACCGGGACTCAACACAATGATCATCCCGATATTCGTCTATAAACGGGCATTAGAGTATTTCGATTTCAGCAGGGCTTCATCATTCTCAGTCCTGTCACTGCTGTTTATTTTCATATTCATCATGATCTATGTCCGCAATGTAAGCCGAAGGGACTAGGAAGGAGTATAGATGTGGCGTTAAGAGAAAAGTTTTCCAGAAGAATCATCCTCATAATTCTGGTGATTATTGTAACTATTTTTGTTTTGTTCCCTTTTGCCTGGATGGCTTCCTACTCTCTGCGGCCGAGAAACCAGATATTCGAAACGCCGCCGAAAATCATCCCGAACACTTTCGTCTTTGAGAATTTCAGAGCAATTATGGCCAATAACAGGTTCGGCCTCTTTTTCCGCAATAGTCTGATCGTATCTTTATGCAGTACTCTGTTTATTATTGTCGTGGCCTGCATGGCGGGATACAGTTTGAGCAGATTTGCTTTCAAAGGTAAAAATGTCCTGACCTATTCAATCTTAGGTTCGCAGCTTTTTCCCGTCTACGTCATACTGCTGCCGCTTTTTATTATCTATAATACGCTGCAGCTCTACGACACGCTTATCGGGCTTATCATTGTCTATGTGGCAATAGCACAGCCCTTCTCAATCCTGCTCATGATCGGTTTTTTTAAAGAAATTCCAATCGAGATGGAAGAATCCGCCTATATCGACGGGGCAACGAAACTGCAGACGTTTATCAGGATTGTACTGCCGAACGCTCTCAATGGAATCACGGCAATGGCTATCTTTACATTAATAGTAACCTGGCAGGAGATGCTTTTAGCACTTTCATTGACTGTTTCGGAAGAGAGCCGGACCCTCACCGTGGGACTCATGTACTTCTTCGGTCAGTATCAGACCGACTACGCGGGGCTTATGGCGGCATCGGTTGTCATAACCATTCCCACGCTGGTTATTTTCCTTATTCTGCAAAAATTCTTTATCAAAGGCATGATGAGCGGCACGGTAAAAGGTTGATCAAAAGGAGAACGCACTATGAACAATTATCCCTTACTTAACACAGCACGGTATAAAGCAGGCCGCAGCACCGGGTTTCAAAACGGCGGCTGGTGTTATGATAACTATCCCGAACTCAAGCCTCTCGATGCGGGTGCGGCGGTCGAGATTGCCGCCTTCGAAGGACCGGGAGTTATTACCTGCCTCCACGTCACCCAGCACCTGCTCCACCGGGAGGCGGTCGAACGCCACTTTCAGGAAGACGGTACCGCGGACGGCGCCGCCGGGGATGGGGAGCACCTGGAACGGGACCTGCAAGCCGTCATGCGGGAGACCAAAGAGAAGTCGGCCCGCGGCGTCGTACTGGAAATCTATTACAACGGTCGACCGGAGCCGGCTGTATGCTGTACTCTCTCCGATTTTTTCGCCGACGGGTGCAACGGCAGTGCGGTCCATTTTTCCACTCCTTTTCTGGAAAAACTGCCGGAATCGTATAACTGCTACATCCCCCTGCCCTTCGAGAAATCGATCCGCATTGTGCTCCACAATGAAACCGAAATGGACCTCATGAGTTACAGTTTTGTCGAATATGAGAAATTGCCCGGCTGGGAGGACGATCTGCTCTACTTCCACGCGGCACGCAAGCAGGACGATTTCCGGCTGGGCCCCGATACCGAACGGGAGATGATTACCATCAGCGGAAAGGGCCATTATGTCGGTAACCACTACAGTGTTGTCACCACCGAGCCCGTGTTCAAAGACTTCTTTTTCGTGATGGAAGGGAATGTCGAACACCGGTTGGACGGAGAAGAGGACCCTTCGATCGATTATCTGGGGACGGAGGACTCTTTCTGTTTGAGCTGGGGGTTCAGGGACACCTTCTGCGGACTGCACAGCGGCATCAACTACCTCAAGACGAAGACACTTCCTTACATGCTCTCAATCTATCGGTTCAGGTACAGCAATCCGGTCCTGTTCGAAAAATCTCTGGACATAAAAATCAACTGGAAACATGAGTTTACGATGGGTCGCCGAAACTACCATTCACCGCCGCGGGAGCGGGTACGAAAGGCTTTCGAAAGCGGCGGCTGTAACATCCAATACACATCGACCCATTATTGGTACCAGGAGCTTATATGAAACTGCACAATCGTGAGGCGGCACTACGTTTTATCTTCATCACGCCCTGTGTAGGCGAGTCGTTTTTCTCGGTAGTAAGAAAGGGCATGCAGGATGCGGCCGAAACAGTGAACGCCCAATGCGAGTTTATCGGAACTGATGACGTAGACATCGATGAACAGCTCGGCATGGTGCGGGATGCGATCGAACATGGTTACAACGGGATTGCCCTGAGCATTATCCATCCCACGGCGTTCGAAAGCGTCATCGATGAAGCACTCACCAGCGGAATCCCCGTGGTCGCCTTCAACGTGAATGCCCGCGGGACCGAGGACGGCAAAATAACCCAGGTCTGCCAGGACGTGTATCAGGCGGGCAAGGTGCTGGCGACAACTGTTTACGACCACGTGCCCCGCGGAGGAACGGTCTTGGTCACGATGCATTCTGAAGGGATCTCCGCTTTGGACGACCGTTTTCGCGGTATTAAAGACGGCCTATCGGAGAAAAAGATCGAGTATAAGACCCTCGTTACCGGTATTGACCCTGAAAAAGCGGCCGCAGTCATCGGAGAGTTTTTGCAAAAGCACCCCGACATAAAAACGGTCCTCGCCACCGGTCAGGCCGACACGGAGGGGGCAGGCATCTTTTTGGAAACCGACCTCGCTCGGGACGGTTATTTTTGTGCCGGTTTCGATCTCTCACCCCGCATCATCAAATTTGTCAAAGAGGGCACGGCCTTTTGCACTATCGACCAGCAGCCGTACCTCCAAGGGTTTTATCCCGTCGTACAATTGGCCCACTTCCTCCGTTTAGGCTTAAAACCCGCCGATATCGATTCGGGGGCGGCCCTCATCACCCAAGAAAACGCGGATGCGGTGGCCGCCCTCTGCGAAGCCGGTTATCGGTAAAGCCCACCCCCATCCTCCGGCAGGATGAAGACGGAGAAGCGGTCCGATTATGGGCCGGTCTGCGAACACTTCGGCAAAAGCCCCGTCGCAATATTTGTGTCAGACAAACACGTCACAATAGAACAGCTTACACCCTTTTATGGTGTTTAAATTGTAACTCTTTGATTATGTTAAAGTGCTTTTTATTTGAGCTGCAAAGGATAAGGTTATTTTCAATGGCGGTAGAAGCGATAAGTGCGTCTCCTGCCCTCAAACAGCTTGAAAGGGTATACTCTTCAACATAAACGGACGCTCGATGCGCGATGTTTTCCGTGATCGGTAACGTGATAAAAGAAAATGCATTGAGAAAGCTCTTTAAAAACCGATGCTGTTGCTTGTTTTCAGCGCACTGCATAAGTTCCATGTAGCTGAAGATGGAAATGTATCGTTCCGGGTTTTTATTTATCAGTTGGGCGGCTGAATCGACTCCTTTTTGAACATCGATTATGACATCGGTGTCAAACAACATTAGGATCTACTTTGACGTGATTCATCGATGATGCTGTCCGTGTCCTTCATCGTTTTCCAATGACCAAAAAGGGGATGGTCCTGGACCCGGTGTGGCTTTATGTCGTGCTTACTTTGTCCTACTGGAAGAATTACTCCTTTTACTTTTCCGTGATAAAGGACCTTAATTTCTTCCCTTCTTTCCAGAGCTTGTAGGACCTCTTTCATACGATATCTCAGATCTATTACAGATGCTTCCATATGATAATACTTCCTTTGGCGACATATAATATGTAGAGTACAACTATACATATTATATGTCAAGTAACCCTATGTCTCGCCACCGATGGCAGGCGGTATCTCTCACCGTGCAGGGAAAATTATCCGCTGGTCGCTTTGGGCGGCTACATCCCCTGTCCCGACCATTGCCTGCCGCCCACAGCGAAATGGGAGAACGTGCAATACTACTGTGAAAAGATGTGCGGTACCTTCGGCGGTTAGCTACATGGAAGCTGCCATGAAGAATATAGATCCTGTTACGCTCAACACCGGGCAATGCTGACCATACCTGTTCCGTTCCTTGAGGAATTCCTAAGTATGTAATAATATTATACGGGGGGCCGATGCAGATTCATAACGATACGAACAGAATTAAGATTGCTCTAAACAAGGAAAAAGAATTTCTTCGTAAAACATATAAAATCAAGGAAATTGCGGTATTTGGTTCGTATGCCCGAAATGACCAGGGTCGAAAGAGTGATGTTGATATACTTGTAGATTTCGATGAAGTGCCCAGTTTATTGACATTCATTAGTTTAGAACGTTATTTGAAAGAACTGCTTGGAAAAAAAGTTGATCTGGTGAGAAAAGCTGCTCTACGAAAGGAGATTAGAGAAGAAGTCCTCTCAGAGGCTATCTATATATGAAACGAAAATATTCGTTATATATTAACGATATGCTGGAAGCTGTTGATCATATTTACGGTTTTATAGGTGGGATGAATTATCATGACTTCATGCAGGATAATAAAACTTCCAGTGCGGTCCTTCACAAATTAGAAATCATCGGAGAAGCTGCAAAGCATATTCCGCAAGAGATAAAAGATCAAGCCAATCAAATCCCATGGAAAGATATTGCAGGTATGCGTGATAAAATAATTCACTTTTATTTTGGTGTTGATTATGAGATTGTTTGGCAGGTGATAAAAAACGATCTCCCGGGATTAAAGCAAGATCTCATACAACTTAATGAGTTACTAATAAAATCTGAAAACAATACGGAAACACAAGATTAAGCGACCATTGCCTGCCGCCCACAGCGAAATGGGAGAACGTGCAATACTACTGTGAAAAGATGTGCGGTACCTTCGGCGGTTAGCGCAGGAATTCCTTGATTGCTTCCCGGTCCGGCAGGACGCCGATGGTATAATGGAAGTCGCGGGATTCTCCCGGTTTTAGAATAGTGAGATTGCCCAGTTCCCGGGCTTTCACTCTGCCTTCGGGGATATTAATCCCCGGTTCCAATCCGACCACGTAATCCTGCCGGCCCATCATTTTCCATTCGTTGAAACACGGCATTTCCTGCGGGGAATACTCCACATATCCGCCGAAATCCAATTGCTCGTTTACAAGACAGGCGAAAACTTTTTTCTTCTCTTTCGGCATCTGGTGCAGGAAGCACTGATACGCGTAATCCGCCTGCGGACGTTCGAAACGGTCCCAGACTCCGTCACCTTTTTTCGCGTCCTCGTTCCACGGTTCGACCTTTTCCGCGGAGCTGTATGATCGGGTATGTTCGCTTACCACCGGATAGCCGAAATTGAGTCCCGATCCGGTGTGGACACCCGCTGCATTTACCCCATCGGCCCGTCCGTACTGATATTGAAAAGTCCGCACACCGGCGATTTGCGACATCGATTCGGGAGCAGGTTTGGTTACGCGGAAAAACGCGGAACTGACCGGAGGTCTGTGCACCGCAGGGTATCGATAGGAAACGGCCGTCATTATTTCAGCCCATAGAGCCCACGGTCCCTTTAATCTTACTGAAAAAAAGCAAAAAGAATACCGGTGATCACCCCGATTTGTCCGGCCCAGAATAGAAACATCCACTTGATAGTATTGCTCTGGTTTTTCGCCATCCCTTCCCGGACGGAAGAAATCTCTTCGGTCAAACGTTTTTCCACATGGATTTTAAGCTCGGCGATTTCGGAACGCAGTGATTTTTCCAGCTCAGTCATCTCTGCCCGCAATGATTGCTCCAGCTCAGTCATAT
>CAZJBZ010000294.1:0-6178 GCA_964543975.1 uncultured Spirochaetales bacterium | reverse complement strand
CTTCCGCCGCCACCAACCGTTGCATCAGTGCCATTGAGGTCATTTCAAGAGTAAAAA
The DNA here is from genome assembly GCA_964543975.1 of uncultured Spirochaetales bacterium. Lineage (GTDB taxonomy): Bacteria > Spirochaetota > Spirochaetia > SPDA01 > CAZJBZ01 > CAZJBZ01. Next base: position 6,121 of record CAZJBZ010000294.1, on the reverse strand, counting down.
AACCCACTCCAATATGGTGCCGTAGTGAAATATTCGCGGCCATGGTAAGGGCCAACGCCGTTTTACCGACAGAAGGTCTTGCCCCGATAATGATAAACTCCGATTTTTGGAACCCGGCGGTCAGTTGGTCAAGATCGTCGAAACCTGTCGGGATACCGGTAAAATGCTCTTTCGTGTGATAGAGGTGTTCAATCGCCTCGATGGTTTTAGGAATTATTTCACGCACCGGTAAAAAGCTTCTCGTCTGTTGCTTATCCGTTATTTCGAATATCTTCCGTTCCGCCTCTTCAATGATCACTCTCCCCTCGATCGAATCATCATGGGCGGCGGCAATTATTTCCGCTGCTACCCGCAAAAGGGTGCGACGAATACTACACCCTTGAACGATTCGCGCATAGTATTGAACATTGGCACTTGTCGGTACTGCCGAAGTGAGTGTAGAAATATAAGAACTGCCGCCGCAATTTTCCAACTCACCCCCGCTCCGAAGCTCTTCATTGAGGGTGATCAAATCGATGGCCTCTCCATTCTGAAAGAGATTAACGATCCCTCGAAAAATTTTCTGATGCGCCGTTTTATAAAAATCGTCGGCGCGAAGATATTGGAGGACCGTGCCCAACGATTCACTATCTAAAAGAAGCGCGCCGAGTGTGGCGACCTCAGCTTCGTCATTGTGAGGAGGTATGCGATCTTTTAACGCAGTGGTTTCCATAATGGACCATCCACTCCGATTATACCGGTCTTTTATTCTTCAGCACGTTTAATCGTCATTTTGATTTGCGCGGATTCACTGTCGTACAGCTTAATTCTAACCTCGTATTCACCGAGCTCTTTAATTGTATTTCCGGGAATATCTATGCGTTTTCGCTCGACATTAATACCATCTTTTTCCAATGCTTCAGCAACGGTCGCGCTGTTAACACTACCGAACAGTTTTCCGCTTTCACCGGCCGGCATTTCCAAGACGATCTCTTCTCCCTCGAGTCTTTCTTTGAGGGAAAGCGCCTGTTTGCGTTTCTCTTCCTTCCTCGTTTCTATTGATTTCCGTTTCTGTTCGATCATACTCAGATTGGATTTATTATGCATGACCGCGAGTTTCTGAGGAATAAGGTAATTACGGCCGAACCCGTTTTTTACGTCACAGATGTCTCCCTCTTCACCAACATTCGGAACATCTTGTATTAAAATAACTTTCATTGTACTAATTACTCCTTTCTTTCTTCCTTTCTATATTTTATCCAAAGTTCTGAAACCCCAAAACCGGGAATACCCACCATAACCAGCAAATTTAAGCCGGGAATAAACAGAAGGAATACAATCCCCAAACCGGCAAACAGACGCAGTCCGCGAGAAGCATTACTCTTGCTCAGTAAAAATCTGATGATGGCGTAGCCCTGCAGACCGTAGAGTAACAGAAAAATGAGTCCCGCGTTCCAGGCGATATACGAAATAAATCCCAAACTAATAAAATTGTCGGCTAAAACACCCGCCCACGAGATGAGTAAGGGCCATACGAAAGAATCCGGTAGTTGAAACCCGGCAAAAGGGGCGCCATTCCTTCCCACGCTTCTTGTACCGATATTCGTTCCCAATCTCCAATTTCCCGCTAACAGGAGGAAGTAGACAAAGAGGTAGTTGCGAAGGATTATTTCTTTTGCGGTTTCGAACAACTTCTCAGGATTCAACATTTCATTGATCATCGCTTCGTTATAGGCGGTGGACCCGATAAAAATATCTTTAAACTGATTAATAAAAAGCGTCAGTTGGTCCTTCATAAACATCATATAGCTTTCGTTTTGAAGCACCGCCACAATAACAAGAACACTTACAATACCGACGGTCCCGGTAACAGCGAGAATCCGAAACAGTTTTCTCTCTAAATACTCGAAATCGATATTAACAAGCAACAGTCCCCCGGCCAATGCCGCGGGAACTGCCAATTCCAGCATCACCAACGATAAACGGAGTGTGCCGTTCTCAATCTTCCTTGTTCCGATTATACCGAAAATGAATATGAAAAAGAGAACAATACCCGCTCCGTATAAAAATTCCTTCAATCCGCGCCGAACAGAGAGAACCTGAAGCGGGATAAGGAACAGAAAAAGGAAAATTCCTACCTTGTAGAGAAACAGAGACAGGAGGGACAGACCAATAAGCTCTGTCCAGCCTCTCTGCCGGATGATATCCAGCATACAATGACTACTGCTTTACAAACGGTATAAACGCAAGGTTTCGGGCCCTTTTTACATGCTTAGCCAACTCTCTTTGATGTTTAGCGCATGTTCCGGTAATTCGTCGGGGCAAAATTTTACCTCGCGCGGTTAAAAACCGCCAGAGGGTCTCGGGGTCTTTATAATCTAAGGGTACGTTCTGAGTACAGAATCGGCACACTTTCCTTTTAAAATAGACCTTTTGTCTTGATCGGGATGATTGTCGATAATCGCCTCTATCGCCTCTATCTCCTCTATCTCCTCTATCGCCTTGATCGCCCTTATTATAATCCCTGTCTCTGCTCCGGTCCCTATCACCCCTATAGCGGTCCCTGCTCGGACCGGGGCCGGTCGAGGTTTGGTTTGTATTTTGTGCAGTTTCCTGCGGTTTTTCACGATTTTCTTTGTCACTCACGATTCTACTCCTCTTACAAAATATGGTTTCCCACTTCAGAATGGTATATCATCTTCAAAACGTTCCTCCGAACTCTCATTATCTTGAGAATATCCTTGTGAGAATGATTCGGACGAGCCGCCCGATTGTCCGCGGTTCCCGCCTAACAGCTGAATATTATTGGCCGATATTTCCACCTTGCTCCTCGTTTGCCCTTCCTGTTCCCAACGGTTTTGTCGAAGCTCACCGTCTATGGCCACCTGCTTTCCCTTTACCAAATATTGATTGAGCGCCTCAGCGGTCTTGCCCCATACCACAATATCGAAAAAATTTGCCTCTTCAACCCATTGGTCGCCGCTTTTACGACGACGATTGACCGCGATTGAAAATTTTCCTACCGCAAAGCCGCTGTTCGTGTATTTTAGTTCGGCGTCCCGAACAAGTCTTCCGACAAGTATGACTCTATTTATGTCGTTCATATTAATCCTCCGAATAATAGAGAAGCATGCTACTCTTTTCTTACGAAGAGATATTTCAGGACATCGGATCTAATCTTGAAGGATTTGTCTAGTTCGGCGACAAGTGTGGGTTCCATTTCAGTTTCAAACAGATAGTAATGACCCCGGTTCTGTTTTTTTACCGGGTATGCCAAATCCCGCTCACCCATGTCCTTTTCGTTGACTACGGTAGCCTGGTTCTGCTGAAACATACCTTTTACATATTCTCTTCCCCGCGTAAACGCGTCGTTTTCACTCGGAAAGATAAATACTGCTTCATAATTGTTCATAAGTCCTCCTTACGGTCTTTTCGATCCATCTGGTATAGGTATGGATAAAGAGGCTTTTGGAGCCTACCATACGCAGATTCTCTTGTCAACACCACCATCGAGGCAATGCCGCATAGCTCTATTTTGAAAGAAGCTCGCCCATCAGCCGTACAAAATCCGACGGATAAAGGACCGATATTTCTTTGCTCTCAAGCCATTCCTCTTTGACATACCCCCATCCCGCAAGATGACTCATAATTCGCGGATCGCGGTCCGTAAAATGATCGATCTGGTCATCGATAAACAGCGCGCCGTCCTTTTTCCGAGAGGTCAGGAGCTCTCTAATGTACGGAATTTTGGGCGTTTTTCCCGTGCAGTGCAGCCGATCTTCAGGCCAGGTAACACCGTTAAATGTTAATATCCGGTTAATATAATAAACTTCTTTTGTGGAAACAACATGAAAGTGTTCATTGGCCGCAAATTGGTGCAGCAAGACACGTAAAAAATCGAAAACGGGATTGAGAGAGAGCCACCATTGCTTTTCGGTTGCAAGGAGGTTCTGCCGAACCGAATAAAAAATGGTCCGAAACTCCTCTAAGGTCCCGGGTTCCATTTTTTGAAGGTGTTGGTCGAATTCGTTCTGATTTTTTGGTTCAATGCCGTTTTCTATGCAGTAGTGAAGCATCATATAATCTTCTCCACTGCGGATAAAGGGACGGTATGAACGAAACAACCGCAACTCTTTCAATTCCACCCTGTCTCTGCTTTCTTTTTCATAGTTTTTATAATATCCGATCCAAGAACTGACAAAACATTCCAACACCGAATTACAGAGGACACCGTCAAAATCAAGACAAATAAGACTATTTTTCATCATAATGGTTCTCAGTAACAAAAAAAGAGAGATTCATCAATAGATGCAATTGCATTAATCATAATTTCTTATTATCAATAGAGGGGAGATAGCGCTAAGGTATTTTATGACAATTATAACTACGGAAAAAAAAGAACTTTCACTGAAAAAAACGTTCTTGACCGGAGACATCGGAGGCACAAACACCACTTTTGCTTTAATCGGTGTAACGGAAGACGGATATACACTTCTTTTAAAAGAAAAACTCTATACGTTTACTGTTGAAAATTTCGCCGCTCCCATAAATAAAGTGTTGGACAAAATACGAGAAGAGTTCCCTTCCCAACTCTATCCGACAGGCTGCTGCCTCAGCGCCGCGGGACCGGTACATAACAATCGGTGTACCATGTCCAACGTGAACACCAAGATCGATGGACATGTCATTACTTCGGAGACAGGCCTTCCTACAAAGGTTATTAACGATTTTCTCGCGTTAAGCTACAGTCTTCCCCTCTTAGAAGGTGCCGACAGTACCTTCATCAAACAATTACCCCATTCCGCCGGCAGTTATTCGGAACCGGTCGGGGACGCGCGGGTTGTTATCGGAGCAGGGACCGGTTTGGGCGTCGGATATCAAATTATCTACAAAGGAAATACCTTCGCGCTCCCTTCCGAAGGGGGGCATTACGATTTTCCGCCGTTCGACACCGAAACCCGGGAACTGAAACAGTATATTCTCAACAGACGTTCGACGGGATCGGGAGGTTCGGCGGACAATCCTGAAACGACCCCGGGCGCGGAGCTGTTCATTTCCGGGCAGGGCATCAGCAATATTTATAATTTTTATAAGGATACCGGACGATTATCCCGGGATGAAACCGTCGATAGGATCGACAACGCGGAGGACAGAGATAAACCTGCCATTATTTCCGAACAGTGTTCCGTCCACAGCACCTGCCGCTCCATCATGCAGCTTTTCATCACAATGTACGGAAAATTCGCCTCGAACATTGCGCTGACCTTTCTACCGACCGCCGGGCTCTTTTTAGCAGGGGGAATTGTGTCCAAAAACGAAGCTCTCTTCGAAACCGATTCACTCTTCATGCGTTTCTTCGAGATGAATTATAAACCGCACATTAGAACGATCCTCTCCGAAACGCCGGTATATATCGTTCGGGATTATTCCGTATCACTCTTTGGAGCGGCGCACGCTGCAGCCGACCTGCTGTAACGTCGATATTTTATTTGACAACTGAGTAAACTTGTACCATAATTTATAGAGCAATCTATTCCGCGGAGGTTATACGATGGAACAGTTGACTATACCCAGATTACTGCAGCAGATGAAAGATGAATATCCCAATAGACCGGCGCAATACAGCAAAGACACGCGAGGAGCATTTCAGCCTGTAACCTACTCGGAGTTATTCGAACAGGTAAAAAATTTCGGAGCAGGCCTGCTTTCCATCGGGGTCAAACGAGACGATCACATCGGTCTTATCTCCGACAATCGACAGGAGTGGCTTGTCGCGGACTTGGCTATCTTAAGCATCGGCGCTGCCGACGTCCCAAGGGGCTGCGATTCATTGGCCGGTGAAATACAATATATTTTAGATTTTGCCGATTGTAAGACAGCGCTTGTAGAAAACGAAGCTCAGTTGGACAAAGTATTACAGCATAAACAAGAAATCCCTCAACTTAAAAAAATAATCGTCATTGATCCCTCCTTTACAAAAGATTCTTCTCTTTTAGAAACATTTAAACAGATTCTGAAAGGGATCACTATTTATACCTTTTCCGAGATCATCGAACAGGGAAAACAGTACAACGAAGATAATCCTGAAACCTTTGAGAATACGATAGCGGAAGGGGAAGAGAAGGACTGCGCGACGATCATT
>CAZJBZ010000293.1:0-6181 GCA_964543975.1 uncultured Spirochaetales bacterium | reverse complement strand
TCTTCAAACTCCACCAGCCATTTTTGCCGCTTTCTCTTACGTCCATTTTTTTTTCGCTGCTGCAAAAAGGACCTTTTTTAGAACGGTTCTATCCTGATATCCTTGTCATTTACAGATGTATCGTTGTAGCTGCCATGTGGTTGATTACCTATTCACTGCATGAACGATTCAGAGTTTGGGAGCTCTACCTTTCTCTACGAGCGAATAAAAGTGGAGAAGAACTGAAACAGTATATTAGAGATTCGATGGTCTTCATCGCGGATGTGAAGAAGCAGTTAACGGTAATCAAGCGTAATAGTACCATCCTCTTGACAATTCTCATTGTTGGTGTGACCATTCTGTACATCCTGCAAAGATCGCTTCCCGGGAGCGCGGTAGCCGCCCTGGGCGTCTATCCGGTGCTCTATTTTATTACCCTGGGTATGGCGAACACCTTCATTGAAGAGTTCTATATAGCGGGAGAAGGACTCCGTATCCCTATTCGATATACGTTTCGCCGTCTTGTTTCCGCGGCTGTCCTTATCTGCGTCATTCTCTTCGCGGGATTACTTGTTGCCTCGGACAGGGCCCTGCTTCCTGTAAGCCTTCTGGAAAGGTTCTTTGCCTGGCTCTCCTCTCTGTTTCAAGCCGATACTATTTCTATGAAGCCCCCCGAACCGGTGCGGCCGTTTCAATACGACAGCATGGAACGGTTCCAACAGCCTATGATGCTGAGAGATGTCAAAACCTACCTCTTTCTTGAAAAACTCTTTGCGATGATAAAGAAAGCGGCAATTGTCGCCGGAGTGACCCTCGCCGCTCTTCTTCTTTTCGGACCGCTTTTTTCAGAAAATTTTCGCAACTATTTACGCCGTATGCGATTGTTTCAGATAGCAGGAAGTACGGTCCGACGGTTCCTGTTCTTTTTCCGAGAGATGTTGCTATTAATTATCGATGTTATTCGAAAACGTCAATCTATCGCCGATATTTTGGATACATTTTCCGGACGCCGTGGGGCGAGAGAACGGATCGATAAAGGAGGAGATGATTATTCGTGGATGAAGAGGAGGGAACTCGACCGTCTGACGAAACAGTTGGTTAAAATATTTCGTTGGGCAAAAAAAAATGGGTATCCGTATCATACAACCAAAACCTTGGAAGAGTATTTCGACCGGCTTTCATCGAATACGGAAGTACCGCGAGAGCATTTTGAAACGGTGCGGTCTCTCTATGAAGAGGCGCGGTTTTCTCCGTTGATGCTTGGTCGGGTGAAGCGCGGATTGTTCCTGGATGCGGTAAAAACAATTATTTCTTAACAATTTACTCACGAAAAATTAACAAGAGCAGGAGCATCATCATTATAAGGAGTGACTATGAGTTCTGATAAAAAGAAAAGAGTATTATTCATTTGTGTTCATAATAGTGCCCGCAGCCAAATGGCTGAGGAGTATTTACGAAAACTCGGAGGAGAGTTTTTCGACGCCGAGAGCGCGGGAATCGAACCCGGTGAGTTGAATCCTAACGTCATCAAAGTACTACAGGAAGATTCGATAGATATATCCGGGAAGAAGACGAAAAAAGTTTGGGACCTCTACCAGGCCGGTGAAAAATACGACTATGTCATCACCGTTTGCAGCAGGGAAGCCGAAGAGAGATGTCCGCTCTTTCCGGGAGAAACTGTTCGCAGATCGTGGTCCTATCCCGACCCCGCCAAGTTTGAAGGATCGGAGGAAGAAGTTCTTGACTGGACCAGAGATCTACGAAACGTCATCAAAGAGCAGGTGCGTCAGTTTGTTGTGGCGTATGAGCGGAAAGAACAGCGATAATTGAAATTTTAAAAGAGCTTATGTGTGCCGTTTTTTTAGAAAGGAACTGAGGAACTTCGCCGTGTGCGAGCCGTTTTTCGTTTTTATCAATTCCGAAGGCGGGCCTTCCGCGGCGATCCTTCCCCCCTCCTTCCCTCCGTCAGGGCCCAAATCGATTATCCAATCCGCCTCCGCGATCACATCCATATTATGTTCGATTATTACAATTGTATTATCAGCTAAAACCAGACGGTGGAGCACTTTCAGGAGTTTTTCTATGTCCGACATGTGAAGCCCCACCGTCGGCTCGTCTAAGACGTAGAGAGTATGGGTGTAGGTGGTCTTTGCCAATTCCGTTATCAGCTTGATTCGCTGCGCCTCACCTCCGCTTAAGGTGGGACTCTGCCGGCCTAAGGTAAGGTAATTGAGTCCAATATCGTTTAAAAGGGAGAGCGCGCGATGGATCGATGGATGGGCTTTAAAAAAAGATTCGGCCTCTTCGATGCTCATTTCCAAGACATCGGCTATTGTTTTGTCCCGGTAGGTTATGTCCAATGTTTCGCGATTAAATCGTTTCCCGCCGCACGCGTCACAGGGAACGGTGACGTCGGGTAGAAAACTCATCTCTATCTTTTTTACCCCTTGTCCGGCACAGACTTCGCATCTGCCTCCTTTCACGTTGAAAGAAAACCTGCTCGGTGTGTAGCCTCGCATCCTCGCCTCGGGCAGTCCGGCGAACAGTTTTCGAATATCATCCCAAAACCCGATATAGGTTGCCGGACAGGAGCGGGGGGTTTTCCCTATGGGGGTCTGGTCTACTTCCAGCGTTCTTCCGATCGGTTCCCATCCCGTAATTCGTTCACAACCAAGGAAGGTATTCGTGTCTGTCTGATCTATCCCGGCGCCGTTTGGTTTTCTTGTTGTCGATGAAGCCGTAGTGGTCCCGCTGCCGGCCGATTTTCGTCTTTTTCCTTTTCGAAGGAGTCCATAGAGATTTGTGTACAGCACATCTCGCGCCAGAGTGCTCTTGCCGCTGCCGCTGACCCCGGTGATACAGATTAGGTCCCCGACGGGAAAGGTTACATCGATATTCTGCAGATTATGCGCCGACGCACGGTGGACTGTGATACCTGATTCTCTTTGAGGCTGTTTCTCCTTTTGAAGCATCGGATGGGGAAGGGGATTGCGCAGGAGATGTGCCGTGGCCGAATCGGTGCTGTCCAATAGTTCAGGAAGCGGTCCGGAGAAAACGACGTTTCCTCCATTGATGCCGCCCCCCGGTCCCAGATCGATGATGTGATCGGCCGTCTTGATTGTCTCTTCATCGTGCTCTACGACCACAACAGAATTTCCCTTTGTTGTAAGCTCTTTCAATGTCTTCATCAACATTTTATTGTCTTTCGCGTGCAGCCCTATGGTAGGTTCGTCTAAGATGTAACACACTCCGCGCAGGTTGGACCCCAATTGGGACGCGAGTCTGATCCGTTGGGCTTCTCCTCCGCTTAACGCGGGGGCCGCTCGGTCGAGGGTCAAGTACGAGAGCCCCACGCGGATGAGAAAAGAGAGACGGGAACGTACCTCCGAAACGACATCTCGGGCGATTTCCGCTTCCCTTCCTCGCGGTTTGTAATCCGCAAAGAAATGTTCCGCCTCAAGGACGGTATACCTGTTGAAATAGGCGATGGAGTGGTCATGAAACTTGACCGCCAATGCTTCTCTGTTAAGACGGGCGCCGTTACAGGTCGGACACGGTTCCTCTTCCAGTGTGGTGCCGTCACGGTCCTCTTCGCTGCTCTTCTTAAGTCCGGTGCCCATACAGGACGGACACCAGCCGTGTTTTGAATTGTAGGAGAAGAGACGAGGGTCCGGCTCCTCAAAGCTCTTTCCGCACTGAGGACATGACCGTTCCGTAGAGAAGACGATCGGTTCCGACCTCGTCCCTTCCTGTATTATGATATGCACCCGGTTGTTCCCCAGCCGTAACCCTCGTTCGAGCAATCCACGGAGAAGGTCCCTGTTTTCAGGGGTAACGGTCGTCGTTCCCATAACTGCCTGGATGGTGTGTTCTTTGTATCGATCGAGTCGCGGCCATGTTTCCGTGGAAAGGTATTCCCCGTCCACTCGAAGGTGACGGAACCCTTTCCGCAGTGCCCACTGCGCTACATCGGTATAATAGCCCTTACGCGAGAGGACCAACGGTGCCGTGATTTCGATTGATTTTCCTCTGAAATTCGCAAGAAGCGAGGCAACGATCTCTTCTTGTGTTTGGGGCTGAATCGGTATGCCGCAATCGGGGCAGAATTGTGTGCCCAAACGGACAAAGAGCAGTCTGATGAAATGGTAAATCTCGGTCACCGTGGCAACCGTGCTCTTCCATCCGCCTCTGCTCGTTCGCTGCTCGATCGCAACCGTCGGTGGGACGCCCGCTACACCATCCACGTTGGGACGGGAAACCGGCTGTACGAATTGACGGGCGTAGGCGTTCAACGACTCCAAATACCGCCGCTGTCCCTCCGAGAAGAGAATGTCGAAGGCAACCGTACTCTTGCCGCTCCCGCTTACTCCCGTAATAACGGTAAAAGCATCGCGAGGAATCACGATATCGATATCCTTCAGGTTGTGTTCCCGGGCCCCGCGAATGGTGATCCGGTTGTTGTCGGCATGTTGATACCGGGGAGGATTCTCTTTGACCGGTTTTTCCCCGATTTGGAGGTATGATTGAAGGGCTTTGCCTGTGTGACTCCTCTTACAGCCGATGATTCTGGACGGCGGTCCTTCAAACACAATTTCCCCGCCCTGTTCTCCCCCGTCCGGGCCTAAATCGATGATCCAGTCCGCGGAAAGGAGCACATCTAAATTATGTTCAATCACTACCACCGAATGACCCGCTTTCATTAATTGTCTCAGCGCCCGAAGAAGAACGGCAATATCTCGAAAATGGAGACCGGTAGTCGGTTCATCAAAGAGAAAAAGGGTTGGTCGGATTTTCGTTTTCCCCGCCGTTACCGCCAAATGGCCGGCGAGTTTCAATCGCTGCGCTTCACCTCCGCTTAAACTCGGAACGGGTTGTCCCAAACGAATATACCCCAAACCGACATCCCGCAGCGGCTGTAATTTTCTGAGAACATCAGGCTGATCATCGAAAAAGAGACACGCGTCATCGACGGTCAACTCCAGCACTTCCGCGATCGACTTCGCCCCACCGTTAGGAGAGAGGAGGGTCACATCCAAAACATCATTCCGGTACCGCTTTCCGCCGCAATCGGGACACCGGATATAAACGTCACTTAAAAACTGCATTTCCACATGTTCGAAGCCGTTGCCCCCACAGGTCGGACATCTGCCTTTCGGAGAGTTAAAACTGAACATTCCGGCGGTGTAGTTCCGCTGTTTCGCGAGCGGCTCCCGACTGAAGAGCGAACGAATGGCATCGAATGCCCCCACGTAACTCGCGGGATTTGACCGGGTGGTTTTACCGATAGGGGTTTGGTCCACCATAACCACTTCGTCGATCAATCCCGCTCCTCGGATCGCATCATGTCCGCCCGGCTGGTCCACCGGTTTGTGCTGGAGCATGCGAATTCCGTTATAACAGATGTCGTGAATGAGAGTGGATTTTCCCGAACCGCTGACTCCGCTGACGCAGACCAGTTGGTTGAGCGGGATGGAGACATCGATCGACTTCAGGTTGTGTTCTGCCGCGCCAAGGATGGTTATGACGTTTGCGGTTTGAATGGCATCGGCGCTCGTGTCGGCGGCCGGAAGAGTAGGCCGGTTGTCCGTGAAATCGGGTGTCGGCGCGGCGGGCCGATGTTCGTTTCCGATCAGATATCGTCCCGTGATGGAACGTTTATTGCCTATAAGCCGATCGGGAGTATCGAAAAACAGTACTTCTCCGCCCTTTTCTCCGGCGTCGGGCCCAAGATCGAGAACATAGTCCGCGGCGCGAATGACCTCGGGATCGTGTTCGACAACCAGGAGCGTGTTACCCCCGTCGCGAAGCCGATGAAGGATCGATATAAGCCGTTGTATGTCCCTCGAGTGGAGTCCGATGCTCGGTTCATCGAGAACGAAAAGCGTGTTAACGAGAGATGTCCCCAGTGCGGTCGTCAGGTTGATCCGCTGCACCTCTCCGCCGCTTAGGGTCCGTGATTGTCGGTCCAGGGTAATGTAGCCGAGCCCCACCTCTTCAAGGTATGCTAATCGGGTCCGTATTTCGGAAAGAACGATTTCCGCTGCCTCATCGATCGGGGAAGGCAGACGCAGTTCGGAAAAGAAGCGAGCACTTTCACTGATAGGGAGCTGCATGATTTCCCACATATTGGGACGGAAGTCCGCGTGCTTATCAGTGAGCCGCCAGAGGAGCGGTTCCGGTTTTAATCGAGCGCCGCCGCACG
>CAZJBZ010000292.1:0-6183 GCA_964543975.1 uncultured Spirochaetales bacterium | reverse complement strand
AAGCCAACACCTGTCCCTTTCATAGGCATACTTCCTCGTAAAAAAATGATAGTATACAAAATGGTTGCGGTCAAGCAAGGGGTTATTACTCCACTTCATGAATCAATGCCGACAGCCCCGGTCCGGTTCCGCATCAATCCCACCACCGCTTGCGATCATGTCACTAAATCCTTTAACGTATCTAAGGTAATATTGACGTGGGGCGGATCACCTAACTCGTCCACCGCCATTTCCGCCTCTTTAAAGTCTTCATTCTTTGTATAGTAGGATTTGGTTACAACACAGAGCATTTTAGCAGCCTTCGCCGCAAGGAGGCCGTTCCTGCTGTCTTCGATTACCACACTCTTCGACGGATCAAGGCCCAATCGCTCCTTCGCCAAGTTGTATATTTCCGGATCAGGCTTTTTCTTGCTAACGATGTCTCCCGCGAAAATGCCGCCGAACTGTTTTTTTCTCTCCGGTCCCAGCATGATATCGGCTATCCGAGTCACCGCCTTCTCATTCGAGGTGGAACAGATGGCCAAGACAACACCCGCCTCAATCGCCTCATCCACTAATCGGGCCACTCCGGCGCGCAAAGGCAAATTGCCTTCTTCGATAATCTGCATAAAGAGTTCCGTTTTTCGCTTGTGAAGTTCTTTGATAAACTCGTCCTTATCGGCTTTATCTGTGACGCCTTTCGGCCAGCCGTGCTTCTTGAAATAGTGACGCATCCGTTCTTTTCCGCCGGATATCTTCAATAGTTCACCATAGGTGGCCTCGTCCCAGGTAACTCCCAGTCCCTTCTCCTGAAAAACACGGTTGAACGCGACACGGTGTCCGTCCCGCTCAGTATCCACCAATACTCCGTCACAATCAAAAATAAGTGCTTGCATCTGTCATTCCTCCCATAAAAAACCTTTTTCAAGTTGCTGCTTTAATCGCTGCAGAAAACGGGCAGCATAGACACCGTCGACGGCGCGATGATCGCACGCCGTGCTCACGGTCATGCAATTTTTGACTCCGATCATCCCTTGATGGGGGACTACCCGCTGTTCCACAGTTCCTATCCCCAGTATAGCACATTCGGGAGGATTGATGACCGGCATTATTATGGGGACCATTGCATCTCCCTTATACCCGGCCTGCTCCGCCGAAAACCCGGATCATCCCTTTGATTTTTTCCATCAAATCCTCTTTTTGCGCTGCAAGAGCCTTTAAGGGATTGTATTCATCCGGGTGTTCCTGTTGATAGTTGCAGAATCCGTTGATGAAGCTGTGTTTCAACAGGGTAGAAATGTTGATTTTCGCACACCCTAAGGCGATACACCGCCTGAAAACATCATCGGAAAGACCCGTTCCGCCGTGAAGGGCGATCGGTAATCCGGTGGCATTGGAAATTTGCTCCAGCCGGTCAAAGGCTATCATGGGTGTTCCCTTATACAGTCCGTGCGCCGTTCCGATCGCCGGAGCAAACAGATCCAAATTGAGCTTTTCACAAAACTCGATCGATTTTTTCGGATCGGCCAGATGCGCGTCTCTGTCGTCCACGCTGATGTCGTCTTCCACGCCGCTGATTTCACCAAGTTCCGCCTCAACGGTAACGTTTTCCGGTTTCGCCATTCTGACTACCTCTTCGCTGATTGCCAGGTTTTCCTCATACGGCTTGCTCGAGGCATCGATCATGACCGATGTCCAGCCGTTCTTGATGCAATTGCGAATAACATCCACATCCTTGCAGTGGTCCAGATGAATAGCAACCGGAACGGCCGCCTTTTCCGCCAAATACCTGAACCAGGATATGATCGGTCCGTATCCCCAGTAGAGGACCGTCTTCACCGATGTTTGAATAATCACCGATGCCTTCAGTTCCTCGGCACTCTCGATGACCGCTTCCATGGAAGCGTAATCGAGAATATTAAACGCTCCCACGCCGTATCCTTCCTTCCTTGCCTTTGGTAATATTCCGTTTAAATTTACGATTCCCATACAATACCTCTCAATTATTTGAATAAAGTGTTTTGTGAACTGCCGCGATAACATCCTCCTTCTGAGGAATACTCGCCCGCTCCAGGTTAATATTGAACGGAATCGGGGGGTTTCGTCCACCCACTATTCCGCGCTCACGGCAAAACTGTACCGATCTCCCCGATAGATCGATTTCTCCATCTTAAAGGACAACAGAGCGTTGTTCAATTCCAGCCCCTACACCAGCGCCTCTCCGCCGGTAGTGCCGAAATCCCTGTCGGGACGAAGCGTCTTGCAGATAACCGGATCGATGAGCGGTTTGCCTTCAACGATAAGATTGGCCATGGTTCGGCCAACACCCGGTCCGAGCATAAATCCCTGGCCGCACATTCCGACGGCAGCGAAATATCCGCGTGCGCCGGGAACCTCACCGCAGATCGGTAATCCGTCGGGTGTCATGGGGTAGAGTCCTCTCCAGGTCCGTCTGATGAGGATATTCCGCAGCCGCGGTACCAGACCGATCACCCTGGAAGCCAACACGGGTAAAAACTCGGAGGTCGGTTCCCGATCGGTACCTTTTTTCAGCTGCAGCGGTGTGTAACAGAAGATAAGGGGTCCCTCCAGCGTCTGCGTAAAGTAGAAATTGGCCGTTTTCTTCTCCCGGCCCGGCCTCATATCGACAACCATCGGCATGAGAAACTGTTTGAAGGAATTGGAAATTGCCGCCTCATGGCTGTCCGGTTCTACGGGAGGGGTGTAGCCGCTTTCTCCTCCCACCTTCGCTGCATAGGCCCCCGCTGCATTGACTACAGTCGAGGAGGTATAGCTGCCTTTCGTGATCCGCACCCCCTGCACTCTCTCTCCGCCTATAAGAAGTTCCAAAACCTCTTCACAGAATCGATAGGTGCAGCCGTACCGCTTCGAGAGTTGATACATGGCGTTGATCGTAAGGAGGGGCGACGCCTGTCCGTCTTCGGGGGAATAGATCCCGCCCCGCAACGCTTGCCGGACAATACCGGGTACGATCGAAGCAACATCGTCTTTCGATATCCAATCGATATTACAGCCGTATTTTTTCTGTTCGGGCAGCACCTTGCGGAGTGTAGTCTCTTCTTCCTTGCGATACACGGGGAAACAGTACCCGCCCTGTTTCCATCCGATTGTATCGCCGTATCTCTCCTCCCACTCACTCAAAATCCGAATACTCTCCTGGCAGAGAAGGATTTTCGCGGGATGGGAATGGGTGGACCGCACTCCGCCGATTGCCGCCTTGTTCTGCCCTTGCCCGGGTGATGGATGCTTATCGAGAACCAGAACTTTGCGGCCGTGCATGCTCAAGAAGAGGGCCGTCGGCACCCCGACACTGCCCGCGCCTATTACAATATCATCATAAATTTCAGCCATCTCCGGTGTCTCCGGCTTTCACCTCTACGGCTAACACGGCGAGTGATACCTCGGTTAACGGAGGGCGCTCTACAAAAGGGACGATTTCTTCTTCCGCTATACCCTCCTCTTTAAAAAGCCGCTTTACCAATTCGCTGCAGTTTTTTCCCCCGCAGGCCCCCATCCCGACGCGAAGGAGGGCCTTGATATGGTTCATGTCCCGATAACCGGCCCGAATAAGCCGGACGATCTCACCTTTGGTTATCCGCTCGCACCGGCAGACGATTGTATTATCTCCTTTAATCGTTACCCGTTGCCATCGGTCCGAATCACTCGATTTTTTCGTTTGGCCCGAACCTGCCGATCCAAAAGCGGGAAGACGAAAGCCCGCAACTTCCAACCTCTTTTCGTACGGGACCTCCACAGTGATGAGGGACCGGCGATCACCCGAGGCGGGGGTCCGGATGGAGCGAACTGTCCCCCTGCCGAACTCTCCACCTTCACTCCCCACCAGGAGAAGCTCGTCACCTTCACAAACCAGTTTTTTAGGGAGCTCATTCGGCAGGGTGATAAGCGCAGTCGTGTGTTCCGGGTCTTTCGTCTCATCCACCAGGACGATGGCGAGGCCCGGGCATTCCAACACGCATCTGCCGCAGCCGATACAGTCGATTCCTTCATAAACCGGAATACCGTTCAATTGGTCGCCTTTCAAATGAATGGAGTCTTTCGGGCAAAGATGGGCGCACGGATCACACGGAATCTCCTGATTACAGTGAATGACAGGATATATTTTGCTATCATCCCCCGATGACGGAGCGGGATCCGCATTCGGGAGGGGCGCACCCGGTTTCGCCCTCATCTTTGTAAGCATTTCGATCCAGCGATCTTCCTCGCACGATTTTTCCTCTGTACGGTCCGCACTATGGCCGGCAGCGGGGGCAATTTCCAAGTGCTTTGTAATGTTTCGGGCTTTTAACCTGCCGCTGAAAACGGCGGCGCCCGCTTCGGCTATCTCTTCAGCGTCCCCCGCGATAAAAGCCGATATACCGTATTCACGGGCTTTTTGGTACAGCTCGTCGATCGGTGTGAGTCCCACTGCAAGCAGCAGAGTATCGACATCAAATGTCTTCTCAGTTCCGGGAAGCGGAGAAAACGAAGGACCGACCTCTTGGATGGTTACCGATTCAATGTGATCATCCCCCGATGCCTGCACAAGAGTGTGGGAGGTGAAAACCGGTACTCCGTACCGCTTTATTTTATTGAGATGTACTCTGTAACCACCACACTCCGGCAGAAGCTCCGCTAACCCGGCTACTTCGATACCGGCCTGCAGAGCATGATAGGCGACTATGAGGCCGACATTTCCTCCTCCGCAGATAAAAAGCCGCTTTGAAGGAAGAACGAGGTCACGATTTACGAGGGTCTGGAAAGCCCCTGCACCATAAACGCCCGGCAAATCGCATCCGGGGAAGACGAGACTCTTCTCCCGGGCTCCCGTGGCAAACAAGATCGTTTTCGGTTTCACCAGCACGTACCTGTCGTCCCGGACAACACCAACTATGCCGTCCGAAAAAACGCCAATAGCGGGTGAATTGAGCCATATATCGATATTCCGATATCGATTGATCTCTTCCGTCATAATTTCGGCTATATCCATACCCCGCTTGCCCGCGTAGCAGTCGGCCTTCGAACCGAAAAAATTATGGGTTTGCAGTGTCAATTTTCCACCAAGATGAAACTTATCATCAGTCAAAATGGTTTTTATCCCAAAACGGCCCAGCTCTTCAGCAGCCGAAAGGCCGGCAGGACCACCCCCAACAATTAGACAATCGGTCTCGATTTCAGGAGGTTTCGAAAAATGCAGAGGGGCCTCACTATTGATGATGTTATCAGCCGGCAACGACGGGCGTCCGTTTACACTCTCGATTGTCATGCCGGCTTTCAAACGGGTCATACACGCTTTAATCGGTTTTCCGTCCACAAAAACAGTACACTGGGAACACTGTCCATTTGCGCAGTAGATGCCTAACGGAGCTCCGTCCCTGGGATGGTGACTGAAGATATTGATACCGTTCGCTATCAATGCGGACGAAATTATTTCATCTTCGTATGCCTCCAGTTTTTTACCGTCAAAGGTAAACGATATCGGTTTTCTATCCGGAACGGATAAAATCGGGTGGTTTTCTACTCTCTTCATGGTCTAACCATTATACCATTATTACAATTTTTCGTCAAAAGAGAAGAAGGTAAAAATGAAACCTGCAAAAAATGTATGACATTATGCATGACAGAAAAACAGTGTCTTTTTTTTTGAAGGACCTCATTATAGTCAACTACTATAATTATAACCCTAAAATCTCCAATATTAAGTGCTTTTTCCAAGTTATTTCACCGAAAAAGATCCTCCTTCCGACGAAAATAATAAAAACACTAAGAATTTGCATGACATTATGCATGACAAAAATGCGGTTCTCTTTTTTTCGGGACACCTTGCTCCGGCTCTCACTTTCCGGCTTTTTTCTTCCTTTTACACTTTCCCGCACTTTCCGAATAACCGGGGCAAGAAGAGGGATGAAACTCCAATAACGGCGAGAGGCAGCAGCCGGGGGTTGGTTATGGCACCAGTCCAATCGCCCTCAGCATTGGGAGGGATTCAACAATCTCCGGAGCGGACCGGCTTCCGATTCGGTCGGCGCCCGCTTTAATGAAGACAAGAGCGTTCTGCGGCCGGGGGAATTTTACGCCGGATACTTTTATTTTTACACCCGTATTGGTAAGGGTCCGCTTCATGAGGAGGAACTGTTCCATACTCGGGCCGTCGAACTGTCCGCTCGACGTTTTCGCGTAGTCGAT
>CAZJBZ010000291.1:0-6188 GCA_964543975.1 uncultured Spirochaetales bacterium | reverse complement strand
AATATTAGTATTGACAGCTTGCCTTATTTACAATACTCTACGAATATGAAAACGACCATCGAAATAAGCGATCCTCTCTTTGAAGAAACAAAAAAAATCGCTCATGAGAGAAAAACAACGATGCGTCATATTATTGAATCGGCACTCCGTTACTATCTGCGTGAAAAGAGTGACACAAAAACGTCATACCACTTTAGGAACAAACCTTTTCATGGAGAGGGTGTTTGTGAAGGAATTCGTGAAGGCGAATGGGAAACGCTCAGATCACACATCTATTCCGGCAGAGGCGGATAAGACAGTATGATCGCAGTAGATACGAACATACTCGTCTACTCCCATAGAGCGGATTCTTCTTTTTATCAATCCGCATCATTATCACTACAACAATTGGCAGAATCGGGAAAGGATTGGGCTATTCCGTGGCCTTGCATTCATGAGTTTATTGCGATCGTCACTCACCCCCGAATTTACAAACCGTCTACACCGATAGATCATGCAGTTGAGCAGGTCGAATGCTGGTTGGAATGTCCCAATCTCCACCTTATCGGTGAAACCGAGACCGGCTATTGGGATAAACTACAAGTCACTCTTAAGCAATCTAAAATAACCGGAGCGCACGTACACGATGCACGGGTTGCATCAATTTGTTTAACTCATGGAATTGATGAGCTCTGGTCCGCCGACAGGGATTTCTCCCGATTCCCGTCGCTAAAAGTAGTGAATCCGCTACTCTAAATTTTTCGAATAGTCCTATTGTAGCAGGGATTAAACTGTTCGACAAATTATGAGTTGCACAATACTCATTGACAATCATAGTGAAATATCATATAATATTTTCTAGCTTCTGAAGTTTTAAATACTATGGCACCATTACTTTCAAAACCAAGAGGCAATACCCAGATAAAGAAAAAAACAATGACCGCAAGCACATCCTGGAGAGAACACCTCAAAAAAACGATGGAAGGTGATGATCGACCGAATATTCTCCTTCTTATGACGGACCAACAAAGGTTCGATACGATACATGCAGCAGGTCATACATTCATGCATACTCCCAATTTGGACAGACTTGTTCGTGAGGGGTGCCTTTATTCAAACGCTTATTCACCGAATCCCATTTGCATGCCGGCCAGGCACAACCTCATAACCGGTCTACCCTCACGGTATCACGGTTTACCTGATAACATGTTTTCGAAGACCCTTCCCTACAATTTACCCACACTGCCACGGATATTATCCGACAACGGCTACTACAGCGTGGCTATCGGAAAAATGCACTATTCACCGGTACGAAGGCATAACGGCTTTGATTCGATAGAACTTATGGAAGAAGTCCCGCGGTACCGAGAAGAGGACGATTACGCAATGTACCTGAAGGAGGTAGGGCTCGGACATATCCAAAATATACACGGTGTAAGGAATCTCCTCTACATGCTTCCCCAACAATCTCTTATTCCCGAAGAACACCACGGTACCACATGGGTAGCCGACAGAGCGATTAACTTTTTAAAGAGTAACGGAGGAAGGCGGCCTTTTTTCCTGAAAGCGAGCTGGATAGCTCCCCATCCCCCCTTTGACGTACCGAAACAGTACGCTGACATTTATAAGGATGCAGAAATTCCTTTTCCGCATGCTACAGAGAGAGCTTTCCCACCATTAATTGAGGAGAACAAATACCTCGGTGACCACCCTTCCGGAAAGTACATCCGCAGAATGCGTGAACTCTATTATGCAGCAATAACACACGTCGATTACCATATAGGTAGAGTTCTTAGCACCTTGGAACAGATTGGGCAACGCGATAATACATTGATTATCTTCATAAGCGACCACGGAGAACTCCTCGGTGATTATGGTGCGTATCAAAAATGGTTCCCTTACGACAGCTGTGCTCGAATTCCGTTTATCGTTCGCTACCCCGAAAAAATACAGTCGGGCACAGTAGATTACAGTTTTGTCGATCTGAATGACATACTCCCAACCGTACTCGATGTTGCCGGAATTGAATATCCGGCAGATATTGAATTACCCGGTGAATCACTTTTTCGTGAAGGAATAAAAAAGAAAAACAGAGATTACCAATACATAGAATACTCTCAAGGTAATCGTAGATGGATTAGCCTCCGAGATAAGTGGTATAAATACAACTACTATTACGGAGGCGGGTTCGAAGAGTTGTTCGACATTGTGAATGATCCTCATGAAACACAAAACCTCCTCGACGGGGACCAGTCAAAAGAGGTCACAGCGATTCGAGAAGTCCTAAAAAAAAGATTGATAGAATACGAAAAGAAGTACGGCCTGAAAGGGTATGTAAAAAACAACTCTTTCATCACATTGGAACGGTATGAACCTTACCCTACCAGGAACATGGCCTTTCCGGTTTTTCCCGACACTATTATGGATGAAGAAGAGAAAAAAACCATGAATAATTTTGTCGATGAGGTAGTCCAAGCAGTAGAACCTGAATCTGTTGTTGATCTTCGAGAACTAGACCTTAAAGCGTGGCAAAAAAACGGCGACATCAATGATGAGACGATAAAAAGTATGTTGGAAAAGGCAGCGAAAGGAAGAACTGAATAGAGGTGAGGTAACTGCTACGATTTTGTTTGATACCCAAATCAATTAGATTTTATAGGTACGGGCCTCTTCATACATGGCAACGATATTACCAGTCGGGATATCGACTTGAAAATTATGTGTAGGCCCGATAAAAAAACCGCCATCTCTACCCATTGCGTCTATGAGCTCCCGAACACCACGGCGAACATCCGCCGGACTTCCCTCCCGCAGAAGGACTTGTTCATCAATACCGCCGGAAAAAGAGATTTTTTCTCCATATTCGTATTTTAATTCCGACGGGTTCATCCCGGCAGCACGAACTTGGACCGGGTCTAACACGTCGATCCCTATTTCAATAAAATCAGGTATAAGTTCTCGAACACTGCCGCAAGAATGGTGGTAATAATACGCATCGTAGCTATGCGCAATTTTCGACAACCGGTGAAGGGCCGGTTTAAGCATCTTCCGCCAAGTGTAGGGGCTGAAAAGCAGCCCGTTTTGTCCACCGAAATCATCACCGATTCGAAAAAAATCGAACCACTCTACCTTCGGCCATGTGTAATATTCCAAGTCTCCAGGTTCTTCACACTTCTCGAGAGGATTTCCATCCGGTTCCCAGTAACCGCTTTTTTCATCGAACCTTGTATACTTGTACTCAACTCCCCAAATATCTTTTACCGTCTCTTTTTCATAATCTTTTAGAGGAGGTCCTATATATTCGGGTGCGACCCAGCGAAAATCTATTTCGAAAAACTCGAACAACTGCTCACGATTCGAAAGCTGTAAATCATTTAGCAGCCGTTCCTCTACTTCCGGAATGTCTCTGTAGAAGAGAGGGGCCCGGTCAGGCTGTCTATGCTCAAGGGCGGTAAAAACCCTCTTTCGATGTGGTGCGCTAAACCTATCATAACTCATCTATACACTCCATATTCATAACCTGTATCATACATAGTGATTATATTTTCAACAGGTACATCATCCTGAAGTACCGGATGACCCGGAGAGAGTATATACCCGCCGCCTGGAGCAAGATTGTCGAGGGTCCGCTTCACCTCGTCGGCGACATCTTGCTTTGTTCCGTAGGCAAGTGTGTTTTGGGCACTGATACCTCCCCGCAGAACGATATCATTTCCAAACTCTCGCTTTATGGAGGCGGGGTCCATGTTCTTCGCTTCCGGCTGCAAAGGATCCAATACGTCAACACCAATCTCGATAAGCTTCGGTATTATAGAACGGATATTACCGTCCGAATGCAGAACCATTTTAATTCCATATGAGTGGGCAAGCTCGACAAAAGTAAGTAATCGCGGGACCATATACTGTTCAAAGAGTTGAGGGCTTATCATCAATCCTGTCTGCATGCCGAAATCGTCCGCTAACGCCATCGTATCGACATAGTCCGCCGCGTGTTGGAATATCCTCCTATAAAACTCTCTGTAAAAGTCTGTGAACTTATCGAAGAAAAAATTCGCAAACTGCTGATTCATAACTAAATCGATTAGAAGTGAATCGAGCCCTCGAACAAACGACGGGTGCTGCCACACGGAACAACCCGTAGCGATGATAGAACGGTCTTTCCACGGTTCCAACCGTTCCTTCAGATCAGCGTAGCAAAACCAATCTGGATCCGGCCACAGGTACGTCTCCAACTCCTCTATGGTGGACGCCTCTCGTAACGGGAAGTGTACCTGGCTGTGCATTTTCCCCGACTTTGTCTCAATAACCTTCTCCTCAACTCCCCAAATCGCAAGGATATTTCCTTTCCACTCCGAATTGAGCGAACCATGCTCCGGACCTATATACCGCGGCATCACTCCGCCGTGAATGTCTATTCCGCGCGTATCGAATGTATCGATGTGCAACCGATCGAGCAGTTCTTTGTCGGTTTGTATGTTTAATGCCTGTTTCAATTTTTCTACCACCCAGGAGGTGGCATTCATGTGCATAGGCACACGGTCCGGTTCCCGATGCTCCAGCGTTATTGCGACTCTTTCTTTTGATGTCACTCTGCTCTCCTTTCAGTCGCTTCTTTATACCGGCGCGTTGTTTCCGCCGCTTCATTCGGTGATTCAGCCTCATAAGTGAGGACAACTCCGGTAGGGAAACGGTCCATTATAGTTCCGGTAATCAGCTCCTCTTTCGTCGCGGCAACACGTATCAACGGCACCTTTTTTCGTGATGCCTTTGCATACATAGCATCGACATTATTAAGCCATGATTGACCTAAATCGATACAGCTTAGTGACGGCAGCTCCAGATAGGCATCGGTCAGCTGATCCATCTTCCCGCATGAATGAATACCTCCCCCGCCCATCATCTTCAAAACAAATTCATCGTGAGGCGCGACCTTCTCTCGGTATAACTCGGGAGAAATCATAATGCTCGAATCGTTCTTTACCAAGACCCTTCCTTTAATCTCGTCGTCTGATAACGGAAGGAGCCTTTTTAGTACTGTTATCTGGACTTCCGCCGCCAGAGCCAAGGCATCATGGATAAGTTCCGGTTCCTGATAAAAATCGAGATGCATTTCGCTACCCCGGAGCAGATCTATTGTATCCAATGGTCCCTGTGTATCCGGCAGGACCACCGAGATAGTATCTTGCAACTTCGGGTAGTTCGCAAGCACTTCACGGTAATAATAATATCTTTCAATTACCTGTGGCATAATCCCCGACTCCGTCCACCGTTTGGGGTCAACCGAAAAAATCGAAAAAAATGACTTTCGATCTTCAAACGGTTTTACCCATGGCGGATTGTCCCCATGATATTCATAATACCCGCCTAAGATCGATGCCACAATGATGATTCCGAAATTCGCGCGAATAGTAAGCGGAAGATCATCTTGAATAGTATGGTTATAGGCGATGCACGTTTGAGAAGCGTAAACAAGTTCATTAAAAAGCATTATTTCCGGATCGGAAAAAATTTCTCCATGCGGATATGGTTGAAAAGGCTGCTCTGTAGTCAGTGGATAACTACAGAGGAGGGGGAGTCGTTTAACCGGCGTATACCGTAAGCTTTTTTTAAATAGTTCCTCTTTTTTCTTCTCACGAACTGGATCTATATGTTCACTTAGGTAGTCTAACAGTTGCTTTAGGTCTTTTTTCATCAGTCCTCCTCTCTTGGAACTTGAATGTCAGACAGTTACAATTTCGCCCGATCGAAAAGTAAAAACTGTGCTATCATCATAGAATTGGTCTTTTTCAGGGAAATCCGTCCTGTAATGCGAACCGCGACTTTCCCGCCTTTCAAGAGCGGCTGCCGTTAAAATCCTTCCTACAAGGAGCATATTATAAAGAGCAATAGTAGCTGCATGACCCGACGCCGTGCACGGTTTTGCTTCTTGAATTATTTCTCTCTCCCATTGTTCACATCTCTTTCGATAGGTGAGAAGCTTGTTTTCTTCTCGTCCCACGAGAAGTGCTCTTGTACTTGCTTGTTTCAGTTCGCCGACCAATTTTTGAAGATGATCTTGTGGTAATCCTTGAAAAGGAGTCTCGTGTCTCTTCCATTGCGTGGTGAGATAATTTGCTTTTCCCTTTATTGCCTCCCTGATGAGCGACCCAGTTCTTGCCTGTAGTGCAGCTGTAATACCGCTTCTCATGCCGAATACTTGGGTAGCAAGA